>NZ_JBHVEG010000077.1:0-27819 GCF_042802395.1 Promicromonospora sp. NPDC057488 | reverse complement strand
TCAACACCCCTATCTCATCGCACCCCGACTTGTAATAACAAAAAGTACCCCGGGTGACCTGTAGGTCTGACACATCGCGGAGAGCGTCGTCACTCCGGCGCATGGCTCGCGCCGAGCAGGTCCCGCAGTCGCTCGGCCGCCGCCGTGAACCGCGGGTCGGCCAGGGTCGGCCCGTACTCGCGGCGGTCCGGCAGCCCCGGTTCGAGGGTCTCCACGATGCGGCCTGGCCGCGGGCTCATGACGACGATCCGGCTGCCCAGGTACACCGCCTCCGGCACGGAGTGGGTCACCAGCACCACGGTGGTGCCGGTCTCGCGCCAGATGCGGTTCATCTCGATGTTCATCTGCTCGCGGGTCAGCGCGTCGAGCGCGCCGAACGGCTCGTCCATCAGCAGCACGCGGGGCTCGTGCAGCAGGGCGCGGCACAGCGCGACGCGCTGCTGCATGCCGCCGGACAGCTCGTGCGGCAGGGCCTTCTCGAACCCGGTCAGGCCGGTGAGCTCGATCAGGTGGTCCGCGCGCTCCTCCGCGCGGCGCCGGTCCATCCCGCGCATCTCGGCCTGGAGCAGGATGTTCTTGCGCACGCCCCGCCACTCGAGCAGCGCCGAGCGCTGGAAGGCGAACCCGATCTCGCGCTGCGGCCCGGTGACCGCCCGCCCGTACAGGCGCACGTCACCCTCGGTGGCGAGGGTCAGCCCCGCGATGATCTTGAGCAGCGTCGACTTGCCGCAGCCCGACGGCCCCGCGATCGTGACGAACTCCCCCGGCAGCACGGCCAGCGAGACGTCGTCGAGCGCCACGGTCTCCGAGCGCTTGGAGGTGAAGCGCCGCGTGAGGTGCGAGACCTCGATGATCGGCTCGGCGTCGGCGGCCCTCTGCTCGGTCGCGGGCCCGGTCGTAGGCCCGGTCACGGGCCCCGTCGTGGCGGTCACATGCCCTCCCCGAAGGACCCGTCCCAGTACGCGTCCGGCGTGGGCTCGCCCTCGAACTCGGTGTTCTCGGTGAGGAACGTGAGCGTGTCGGTCCACTGCTGCTCGGTGTTCACGCCAGGCGCGGGGGCCTCCTCGAGGTTGAGCAGGCCGATCGTCGCCTCGAGCTGGGCAGCCAGCACCTCCTCGTCGGGTGCCTGCTCGGCGTCGGCGGCCATCGCGGCGACGGCGGCCTCCTGGTCCTCGGACGCCGCGAGGAACGACTTCGACGTCGCCCGCACCATCGCCTGGACCAGCTCGGGGTCGCTCTCGATGGTCGCCTCGTGCGCCAGCAGGCCGGTGCCGAGCATGTTCATGCCGAAGTCCGAGAACGGCAGGGCCGAGACCTCCTTGCCGGTCTGGTTCTCGATCGTCGCCGCCTGGTCGTGGTAGAAGCCCTGGATGGCATCGACCTTGCCCTCGATCAGCGCGGCGATCTTGCCGGCGGCGTCCACGTTGACGACGGTCACGTCGTCCGGGTTCACGCCGTTGATCTCCAGCCACGCCGGGAACGTGCCGTACATGGCGTCGCCGGGCGTGCCGCCGACCGTCTTGCCCACGAGGTCGGCGGGCTCGGTGATGCCCTGGTCGTCGAAGAACTCGACGGAGCTGGGGCCGGTCTGCAGGAAGACGCCGACGCTGCGCACCGGCATGCCGGAGCTGATGCCGTTCGCCAGCGGCGGGGTGTCCGCCCACCCGAAGTCGGTGTTGCGCTGCGCGACCTGCTGCACGGTGTTGCCGGACCCGTTGCCCGGCTGGATCGTCAGGTCGATCCCCTCGTCCTCGAAGATGCCCTCCGCCACGCCGTAGTAGAACGGCGCGTGCTCGCCGTACGGCACCCAGTTGAGGGTCACGGTGACCTCGGTCAGGCCCTCGGCGTTCTGCTCGCCCGGCCCGCCCCCGGCCGTCTGCCCGCAGGCCGCGACCGTCGCCAGGGCGACGCCCGCCACGGCCAGCGACATCGTGATCCTGCCGCCACGCTTCTGCTTCGTTGCACCACGCATGGGAGAGCCTTTCTGTCGTGCCGCCACGGTGGCGGCGGGAAGAGCGAGTGGGTGCGGGTCAGACGGTCGCGAGCGCGAGGTTGCCGCGCCGCGAGGCGTGCCACGGGATGAGGAGCCGTTCGAGCACCTCGACCAGCACGAACAGGACCACGCCGATGAGCGACATGAGGATCAGGTCGGCGAACAGCAGTGGTGCGTCGAGGTTGCCGCTGGCGAGCAGCAGCACGTACCCGAGGCCGCGGTCGGCGCCCACGAACTCGCCGACGACGGCGCCCACGACCGCCAGGGTGACCGCGACCTTGAGGCCGGACATGAGCTGCGGCAGGGCCCCGGGGAACCGGATCTTGCGGAAGGTCTTCCACCGGGAGGCGCCCATCGTCGCGGACATCTCCAGCAGCTCGGGGTCGACCGAGCGCAGCCCCGCGACGGCCGAGACGACGACCGGGAAGAAGGCGATGAGCACGGCCAGGACGATCTTCGGCGTCATGCCGAAGCCGAACCAGACGACCAGGATCGGGGCGATCGCGATCTTGGGGATGACCTGGGCGAAGAGGATGAGCGGGTAGAGGGACTTCTCCGCCGTCCGGGAGTAGACCAGCAGCACGGCGGCGGCCACGCCGATCACGGCCGCGAGCACGAACCCGACGATCGTCTCCAGCGTGGTGACC
The DNA here is from genome assembly GCF_042802395.1 of Promicromonospora sp. NPDC057488. NCBI lineage: Bacteria > Bacillati > Actinomycetota > Actinomycetes > Micrococcales > Promicromonosporaceae > Promicromonospora > Promicromonospora sp. NPDC057488. The sequence continues at coordinate 25,179 of NZ_JBHVEG010000077.1, read as the reverse complement.
CACGTGTGCTCCAGCAGCATCGGCCACTCGGCCGCCATGGTCTCCGCGACCGCGCCCGGCGAGGGCACCAGGTAGGCGGGGACCAGCTCGCGCCAGGCCACGAACCACCAGACGGCGAACAGCGCGAGCAGCACGGCCGCCGGCCGCCACGACTCCGCGAGCAGCACGAGCGCCCGGCTCCCGGCCGACGGCCCGCCGGCGGACCGGGCGGGCGGCCGCGACCTGGGTGAGGACGGCGCCGTCGGACGGGCCTCCTGGGTGGTCACCATGGCGTGATCCTCCATAGTTCGCTCATTCCGTTTCGTCGCACGGGGTCGACGTCGACACCCGTGGGGCAGCGGGTCAGGGCACACCGGACGTCGTCGTCCCGGAGGTACCGGTCGGTAGAGCAGGTCAGCGGATCCGGCCTGTGGAGCCGCTTTTCACGGGGGACACTATGAGCCCCACCAGGGCCGGACAACGAGTTGCCACTTGTTGCCCCGGCACCGCCGGGACCAGGCGACACACGGTTGCCACGGGCGCCGGACCGGACGCCGGCTCAGGCGTCGCCCGGCTCCGCGGCGGCCCCCGCTCCCGCCCCGGTCCCCGTCTCCGGGACGGCCTCCAGGTCGACGGCTACGGACCGGAAGCCCGCGGACCGCACGGCCCGCAGCACCTCGCCCCGCAGGGGCTCCGACGTCATGGTCGCGAGGTCGCGGTGCGGCGCCTCGAGCCGCGCCAGGTCGCCGTGGTGCCGCACCCGGATCTCCTCGAGGCCGAGCCGCCGCAGCTCGCTCTCCGCGGCCTCGACCTGCACCGCGTCGTCCGCCACGTGATCGTCCGCGACCGGGTCGACGGGCACCGGGAGCAGGTCGGCCGGCACGGGAACGGACGGCGCAGGATCGGCCGGCGCCGCGAGCGGGTCGGTAGGCAGGGTCATGCCTGTCATTCGAGGGCGCCGCACCAGGGCCGTCAAGGAGTTGCCACCTCTTGCCGGGCGGGCAAGAACCTGCCGCGCGGGCGTCGTACCGCGGCAAATGGTTGCCGTCGGCCGGTCGCTCGCCGTACGCTCCCCGCGCATGGGCGAAACTGGCGAAACCGGGAGCTCTAGCAACAGACCGACCATCTACGACGTCGCCAGGGCTGCCGGCGTCGCACCCTCGACAGTCTCGCGGGCGTTCTCCCGTCCGGGGCGGGTCAACGCGGACACGGCGGACCGCATCCGCCGCGTCGCCCACGAGCTCGGCTACCGGACGAGTCCCATCGGGCGGGGCCTGCCGGACGCCCGGACCGCGCTGCTGGCGATCGTCGTGGCCGACCTGACCAACCCGTTCTTCTTCGAGATCATCCGCAGCGCCGAGAAGACCGCCATCGACTCCGGGTACACGCTGCTGGTGGTGGACGCGCACGAGTCGAGCGGGGCGGAGCGCCGGGCCCTGGAGCGCACGCTGCCCCTGGTCGAGGGGGTCGTGCTGGCCACCTCGCGGCTGTCCGACGCCGCGATCCGGGCGGTCGCCAAGCAGCGGCCGACCGTCGTCATGAACCGCGTGGTCACGGACGTCCCGAGCGTGGTGACCGACAACGCCCAGGGGATGCGGCGCGCCGTCGAGCACCTGGCGGGCCTGGGGCACTCCCGGCTGACGTACCTGGCCGGGCCCGAGGCGTCCTGGGCCGACGGCATGCGCTGGCGCGCCTTCCGCGAGGCCACCCAGGAGCTCGGCCTGCGGGCGCGCCGCCTCGGCCCGTTCGCGCCGACGCTCGCCGGTGGGCTCTCGGCCGCCCAGGCCCTGACCACCCACACCGCGACGGCGACCGTCGCCTACAACGACCTCGTCGCGATCGGCACCATGCGCGGGCTGACCCGCCTGGGCGTCGAGGTGCCCCGCGACCTGAGCGTCGTCGGGTTCGACAACATCTTCGGCTCCGACTTCTGCACCCCGCCGCTGACGACGGTCGCCTCTCCCCTGCGCCACTTCGGCACGTTCGCCGTCCAGCGCCTGCTGAACCAGCTCCGCGCGCCGTCGGCCGGGCTGTCGGCCGCGGCGTCGTCCGGGCTGTCGGCCCCGGCGCTGCTCCCGGCCAAGCTCGTCGAGCGCGGCTCGACGGCACGGCACGGCTGACCCTGGCGCCGCCGCCTCAGTTGGACACCCGTTCACCAGGCAGTCCGCAGCCGTGACCGGACCCGTCACGGTCCCGGATCGCCTGGTGAACGCTTGTCCACGTCTCCATCGCACACCGTCGCCCGGCGACGTCGTGGGTGCGCCCCGCGAGGGGCAACAAGTGGCAACTCGTTGTCCGGGGTTACCGCTCACCGCATAGTGACGTGGCGTACGCACGGTCCCAGCCAGGCAAGGTCCTCGATGGAGAGGCAAGGCCCATGGAACGTAGATCGACCCACCGCACCCTCGCCGCGATGCTCGGCGTGCTCGTGCTGCCGTTCACGGTGCTCCCGGCCGCGGCCCAGGCCGCGGGGCCGCCCGGAGCCCAGGCAGCCGCGCAGCCCGCCACCGACCCCACCCGGCCGCAGGAGCCCGGCGTGACCCTGCGCGTCTTCGACGTCCAGGTCCCGCTCGAGGACTACTGCACGCTCAAGCCGGGCCAGACGCCGAACATCGACAAGCTGATGCCGACGATCGACTACCGCACGGCCGCGGACTTCGGCCTCACGGACCGGTTCGTCACCGAGGTCACCGGCTACCTGAACGTCCCCGACGCCGGCGCCTACGACTTCCGCGTCACCAGCGACGACGGCGCCCGCCTGCTGCTCGACGACACCCTCGTCGTCGACCACCCGGGCAAGCACGGGGCGACGCCGAAGGACGGGTCGGTCGAGCTGGAGGCCGGGTACCACGCCCTGCGCATCGACCACTTCGACGGCGACTTCGGCCAGCAGCTCACGCTGGAGTGGCGCCCGCCGGGCGCGACCGGCTTCGCGCTGGTGCCGAACTCGGTGCTGAGCACCGACGCCGAGGTCACGCGCGTCACCTCCCCGGGCCGCAAGGTCTGTGAGGGCGTCGACGAGGCGCCGGGCGACGGTCTGCCGCTGACCGAGGTGCACCCCGACTACACGCTGACGAACCTGCGCCCGGACGGCTTCGAGCCGCAGGTCACGGGCATGGACTGGCTGCCCGACGGGCGGATGGCCATCGCCACGTGGGGCGGCGACCGCGAGACGGTGCTCGGCGAGGTGTACCTGGTCGAGAACGTGACGGGCGACGGCGGCGCCGACGACGTCACGTACACGAAGATCGCCGAGGAGCTCGAGGAGCCGATGGGCCTCAAGGTCGTCGACGGCCGCATCTACGTCTCCGAGAAGCACGGGCTGACCGAGCTCGTGGACACGGACGGCGACGAGGTCACCGACGAGTACCGCTCGGTCGCGACCTGGCCGTTCGGCGGCAACTACCACGAGTTCGCGTTCGGCCTGCTGTACGAGGACGGCTACTTCTACGTCTCCACGGGCATCGCGATGGTGCCGGGCGGCGCGACGCGCGACCCGCAGCTCGTCGAGAACCGCGGCTCGGTGCTGAAGATCGACGAGGACACGGGCGAGGTCGAGTACCTGGCGGGCGGCCTGCGCACCCCGAACGGCCTCGGTTTCGGGGCCGACGGCGGCATGTACGTCACCGACAACCAGGGCATGCACGTGCCGACGTCGAAGCTGGTGCGCGTCAAGGAAGGCGCGTTCTACAACCACTACACGAACCCGGACGGCCCGTACGACGACCAGCCGGTGACCGAGCCCGTGGTGTGGATGCCGCACGGCGAGATCTCCAACTCGCCCAGCAACCCCGTCATCCTCACGGAGGGCGTGTTCGAGGGTCAGATGGCGATCGGCGACGTGACGTACGGCGGCCTGCAGCGCGTCTACCTGGAGGACGTCGCCGGTCAGGAGCAGGGCGCCGTCTTCCGCATGACGCAGGGCCTGGAGTCGGGGGTGAGCCGGACGAGCGTCGGCCCGGACGGGTCGATCTACGTGGGCGGCATCGGCTGGTCGGGCAACTGGGGCCAGGCGGGCAAGCTCGGCTACGGCCTGCAGAAGCTCACGTTCGACGAGAACCGGGCGTTCGACATGCTCGAGATGCGCGCCGTCGAGGGCGGCTTCGAGATCGAGTACACCCAGCCCCTCTCGCAGGAGACCGCGCAGGACCTGGCCGGCAAGTACGAGGCGGCGCAGTGGCGCTACGTCTCGACGCCGCAGTACGGCGGGCCGAAGGTCGACGAGGAGGACCTGGCGGTCACCTCGGCCACGCTCTCGGAGGACCGCAGGACGGTGACCCTCATGATCGACGGGCTCAAGCCCGGCCGGGTCGTCAACGTGCACTCCCCGCGGCCGTTCGCGGCCGAGGGCGGCGCGGAGCTGTGGAGCACCGAGGCCTGGTACACGATGAACCGCCTGCCGGACGGTTCGACGCCGCCGCCGGTCTACGAGGCCGAGGCCGCCGACATCGCCGGCGGCGCGGGCTGGAACACGAACCACGCCGGGTACTCGGGCGCCGGGTTCGTGGACCGCAACTGGGAGCCGGGCGCCCGCACCACGTTCGCCGTGGAGGCCGGCGAGGCCGGCCCGCACGACCTGGCGCTGCGCTACGCCAACGGCCAGAACTCCGACCCCAGCCCGACGCCGCGGTCGATGAGCCTGTACGTCAACGGCGTCAAGCAGAAGCAGGTCTGGCTCGACAGCACCGTGAGCTGGGACAACTGGCAGACGCAGACCGAGACGGTGGAGCTGCGGGAGGGCGCCAACACGATCGCCTACGTGCACGACGAGGACGACCTGGGGCACGTGAACCTGGACAACCTCACCGTCACGCCGAGCGAGCGCATCACCCTGTTCGACGGCGGCGACCTCGACGCCTTCGAGAAGGCGAGCGGTGGCCCCGCGACGTGGCCGGTCGCCGACGGCTCGGTGGAGTCGTTCGGCGGCGACATCCGCACCAAGGAGAAGTTCGGCGACTTCCGGATGCACGCCGAGTGGTACCAGCCCCAGCACGCCGACGACGTCACCGGCCAGGCGCGCGGCAACAGCGGCGTCTACATCCAGGAGCGCTACGAGGTGCAGGTGCTGGAGTCCTTCGGCATCGACCCGCCGAAGAACAACGACGCCGGCTCGATCTACCTGAAGAAGGCCCCGGACATCAACGCCGCGACCGAGATGGGCACGTGGCAGACGTACGACATCCAGTTCCGCGCCGCCCGGTTCGCCCCGGACGGGACCAAGACCGAGGACGCGCGTCTCTCGCTCTGGTGGAACGGGCAGCTCGTGCACGACGACGTGGCGATCGACGGCAAGACGGGCAACGGTAAGGACGAGGGCCCGACGCCGGGGCACATCAAGCTCCAGGACCACGGCGACGCGGGCCTGAACCCGCGGTTCCGCAACGTCTGGATCGAGCGCCTCACCGGGCAGGAGACCTCCCAGGCGCTCGCGTCCAAGGTCTCGGCGCGGCTCACCCCGCCGAAGGTCCCGGCGGGCCGGGACGTGCAGGCCGAGATCCGGGTGCCCGGCGCCAAGGGCCGCCCGGCCCCGACCGGGACGGTCCGGGTCACCGTCGGCGACACGTCGGTCAAGGCCACGCTGGGCCGCGGCCCCGCGCGGCTCGTCGTGCCGACGTCCGGCCTGGGGAAGGGAAAGCACCCGGTCACCGTGCAGTACCTCGGCGACCTGGTGTACGGACGGAGCACGACGACGGTCGACCTGACCGTCCGCTGACCCCGTCCCTCTGATCTGGTCCCCCGAAGCTGATCGGTCCCTCGAAGGAGAGGTTCATCTGATGCGACGAACTACCAGCACCACCACCCGCACCCTGCGGCGCACCGCGAAGCCGTGGCTCGCCGCCGCCGTGGCCGCCACGCTGACCCTGCCGATCCTGGCGCCGTGCGCGTCGGCGGCCGGGCCCGGTCCGGCGGCCGGCGGAGCCCCAGGAACCGCCGCGTGCGCGTACGGCTACACCAGCGAGGCCACCGTCTGGTTCGGCGCCGGCGCCGACTCCGGCGTACCCAACCACGAGACCCGCGCCGGCTGCACCGTCATGGACGAGATCATGGCCGACGCTCCGTTCACGACGCACGGCAAGTTCGTCCGGACGGTCACCTCTGTGACCAAGGACCTGGTGCGCGAACGGGTCCTCACCGCCCGCGAGCGCCGGGACATCGTCCGCGCCGCCACCGACTCGGAGGTGGGCAAACCGCACCCGGTCACGGGCAGCCGGTCCGTCGACCTGTCGAGGATCGGCCTGGTGGGCTACACGGTCCGCGCGACCATGCCCACGGACGCCGAGGGGACCCTGGGCGCGCTCGCGGAGTGCGGCTTCCAGAACATCGAGCCGTCGGGCGCCGCCGGCAACTTCTACGGGTACACGGCCGCGGAGCTGGCGCCGCTCACGGACGAGGCAGGGCTGGAGGTGCCGTCGCTCGGCGTGAGCCTGTCGAACCTGCAGAACGACGTCGACCTGGTCGCCGCCGAGGCGCACGCGGTCGGCGCGAAGTACGTGCGCATCTCGGGCTCCGGCTCGTGGACGCTGGCGGACTACTCCCGGACGGCCGCGATCCTCAACGAGGCCGGCGAGGCTCTGGGTGCCGAGGGCATCCGGGTCGCGTACCACAACCACGGGTACGAGTTCGAGACCGAGGAGGACGGCGTCACGGGCTACGACGTGCTGGTCCGGGAGACGAACCCGGAGTTCGTGACCATGGAGCTCGACGTGTACTGGGCGGCGAGCACGGACACCTCCGCCACGGACCTGTTCGCGCGGTACCCGGGCCGGTTCGAGCTGCTGCACCTCAAGGACATCGCCGAGGACGGCTCCTTCGCCGACGTCGGCGCGGGCACCATCGACTTCGCCGAGATCTTCGCCGGCGCCACGCTGGCCGGCGTCCGCTACGGCTTCACGGAGAACGACCAGCCGTCCCCCGACGGCGTGACGTCCGCGTGCACCAGCCTCGGCTACCTCGCCGGGCTGCGCTACTAGTCCGCCACTGATCCGCCACTGACGCGTCCGGTCTGCTTCCGGGCGAGGGCACGCGCCCTCGCCCGGGGGTGCCGCACGCCCGCACGCCCCATCCGACCCAGCACGAAGGAGTGTTGATGTCCGCACCGCACCGCCGGGCACACCGCCGGGCACTGGCCGCGACGACCGGTCTGGTCGTCGCGCTCGGTGCCCTGGTCCCCGCCACCACAGCCGCCACCGCCCATCCCGGCTCGGACCATGCCGAGGCCGCCACGTTCGACAAGGTCCCCCTGGTCACGGAGGGCCTCGCCGACCCGTTCGAGCTCGACGTGGCCGACGACGGCCGCGTCGTCTACATCCAGCGCACCGGCCAGGTGGTCGTGCTGGACCAGGAGACGCTGCGCCAGACGACGGCCCTGGACCTCGACTACTCCCTGGACCTGCTCCAGCAGTCCGACGGCCTGCTGGGCCTGACCCTGGACGACGACTTCGCCGAGAACGGGTGGCTGTACCTGCTCTGGAGCGACCCCGACGTCGCGAAGATGAACCTCTCGCGGTTCACGATGGGGCCGGACGACACGATCGACCCGGCCTCCGAGAAGCGCCTGCTCGACTTCACCATCTGGCGCGGCGAGGGCCGCGCCAACTCGCACATGGCCGGCTCGCTGGCGATGGGTCCCGACGGCGACCTGTACGTGGCCACCGGCGACAACTCCGACCCGTTCGACCAGGCGGGCTACACCCCGATCGACGAGCGGGAGGGCCGCCGCGCCTGGGACGCGCAGGGCACGTCCGCCAACACGAACGACCTGCGCGGCAAGGTGCTGCGCATCACCCCGGAGGACGACGGCACGTACTCGGTCCCGGCCGGCAACCTGTTCGCTCCGGGCACGGAGGGCACCCGTCCGGAGATCTACGGCATGGGCTTCCGCAACCCGTTCCGGATCACCGTGGACCCCGGCACCGGTGCGGTGCTGATCGGGGACTACGGGCCCGACGCCCGCGTGGCCGACCCGCTGCGCGGCCCCGAGGGCCAGGTCGAGTTCATCCGGATGACGGAGCCGGGCAACCACGGCTGGCCGTACTGCCACGCCGACAACCAGCCGTACATCGACTACGACTTCGCCACCGGCGCCTCCGGCGAGCCGTTCGACTGCGCCAACCCGGTCAACGAGTCCCCGAACAACACGGGCCTGCGCGAGCTGCCGCCGTCGCAGGAGCCGCTCGTCTGGTACGGCTACGGGGTCTCTGACGAGTTCCCCGAGCTGGGCTCCGGCGGCGCGGCCCCGATGGGCGGCCCGGTCTACCGGTTCGACCCGGACCTCGACGTCAAGACCAAGTTCCCGGAGACCTTCGACGGGCACTGGTTCGTGTCCGAGTACGCCCGCAACTTCTACAAGGTGCTCTCGCTGGACGAGACCACGGGCGAGCTCGCCTCGATCGACCCGTTCCTGGAGGGCGAGACGTTCGTCGCCCCGTTCGAGGCCGAGTTCGGTCCCGACGGCTCGCTCTACATCATCGACTTCGGCCTGGGCCGGGGCGCCGGCCGTGGGAGCACCAACACGGACGCCGGCATCTACCGCATCGACTACGCGGCCGACGGCCGCAGGCCGATCTCGCGGTTCACCGCCGACGTCGACTCCGGGCCGGAGCCGCTGACCGTAGCCTTCGACGGCGGCACCAGCGAGAGCCCCGACGGGCTCGACATCACCTACGAGTGGGACTTCGAGAACGACGGCGTCGTCGACTCCACCGAGGCGAACCCGACGCACACGTACACCGAGCGGGGCCAGTTCAGCGCGCGCCTGACGGTCACGGACAGCGAGGGGTTCACGGGCGTCTCCGTGCAGAAGATCACGGCCGGCAACACGCGGCCGGACGTCTCCTTCGGGGCGCCGTTCCACGGGGGCTTCGCCGAGCTCGGCGACACGGTCGACTACGCCGTCGACGTGGACGACCCCGAGGACGGCTCCACCGACGCCGGCACGATCGACTGCGAGCTGGTCACGGTGAACACCCAGCTGGGCCACGACACCCACGCGCACCCGCTGGACAACTACACCGGGTGCTCCGGGTCCGTGTTCCTCGACCCGGCGGACCACGGCGTCGGGCAGAACGTCTACCCCGTGCTCGGTGCCGGCTACGAGGACCTCGGCGCCGACGGCGTGCCGGCGCTGGCCGGCCAGGACGTCATCCACCTCCAGGTACGGGACAAGGAGGCCGAGTTCTACGCCGACAGCTCCGGCGTCACCGTGGCGGACGGCGCGGACGCCCGCGGCGGCCGGCTCGTGACGGACGTCGACCACGGCGACTGGATCGCGTTCGGGCCGGTCGACCTGCGCGGCATCGACGCCCTGACGGTCGGCGCCGTGCGCGGCGCCGCCGACGCGACGATCGAGATGCGGGCCGGCAGCCCGACCGGGCCCAAGCTCGGCCAGGTCCAGGTCGCCAAGGCCACCGGAGCCGGGCAGGTCGTCTCGCCCACGATCGACCTCCCGGACCAGCAGGGTGCCACCACGCTCTACCTCGTCGCGAAGAGCAAGCGCGAGCCGGCCGACGGCGCAAACCTCGGTCTCGACTGGCTCGTCTTCCACGGGCGCGGCGTCGCCGACGCCACGGCCCCGGTCGTGACGGCCGAGGCCGGCCGCGGGGGCGTCCGGGCGGGCGGCCCGGTCGACCTGTCCGGGTCCGCCGTGGCGCCCGAGGGGCGGGAGATCGTCTCCTACGAGTGGGACCTGGGCGACGGGACCACCGCGGACGGCGCGAGCGTCAGCCACGTCTACGAGGAGCCGGGGCGCTACACCGCCCGGCTGATCGCGACGGACAGCGAGGGCACCCGCGACTGGACGACCGTGCGGCTGACGGTCCGGGGCTAGCCGCCCGGAAGCAAACCGGCCCGGACCACCGCGCGGTGGTCCGGGCCGGCCTGTCCCAGCACTACTCCGCCAGGATCTCCCTGCTCAGCGCGTCCATCTCGGCGAAGACGTCGTCCTCGCGCTGGCCGGTGAAGTACCCCTCCATCAGCGGGCTGATCGCGGAGCCCATCTTCTGGCCGCCCGCGAACACGGGCGTCTCGAAGAGGGTCCCGTCGACGAACTGCTGGGTGTAGGGGGCGATGTCGATCCCCTGGTCGAGCAGCGCGGCCTCGGTCTTCTCCATGGACGAGTCGATCGACGGGAAGAACGTGCCGTCCTGGCCGGCGACGTCCTGGCACTCGGGCGAGTTCATGTAGGAGATCCACTTGAACGCGGCCTCCGGGTGCTCGGTCCCCGCCCAGACGGAGTCCGCGTTCGAGTTGGACATCCCGGCGCGCTCGCCGTCCGCGCCGAGCACCGAGGGCGCGATCCCGACGTCGACGCCGTCGAGCGCGAAGAACGTCGTCGCGTACCAGGACCCGCCCGAGACCATGGCGACGCTCCCCGTGCCGAGCTGCTCGGCCGGGCCGAGCGTGAACTGGCCCTCCACTGGGGACAGGCCGCGCTCGCCCAGGCCGCGGAGGTACTCCGCCGTCTTCACGAACCGCTCGTCCTCGTACTGGAACGTGGTGGGGAAGCTGTCCTTGTCGCCCAGCGTCCAGCCGGTGGTCGACGCGAAGTTGGCCCACGTGTCCTGGCCGTTGATGCCGTTGGACCCGAGGCTGTTGATGCCGTAGGTCGCCACGTCGTCCTTGTCGAAGCCGGGCTCGTCGCCGCGCACCCCGTTCGCGTCGACGGTGAGCCGCGCGACCACCTTCTCGAACGTGCCGCCGTCGTCGGGGTTCCAGGTCATGTTCTGGACGTCGTCCTCGGTCAGGCCCGCCTCGGCGATCTTCTCCTTGTCGTAGAAGAAGCCGACGGTCGCCCAGTCCTTCGGGAGCCCGTAGGTGGCCCCGTCGCTGTACCTCCAGGTGTCGACGCCGACCCCGAGCCGGTTCGTGTCGTAGCCCGACCCGGCGATCAGGTCGTCGAGCGGCAGCAGCTGTCCCTGGTCCACGTACTCGGGGTAGTTGGAGGTGTGGTTCATGAACGTGTCCGGGGCGTTGCCGGCCACGAACCCCGCGGTGAGCTTGGTCCAGTAGTCGTCCCAGGCGTACTGCTGGACCTCGACCTCGATACCGGGGTTGGCCTGCTCGAACGGCTCGACGCACTTGCCCCACGACACGGCCTGCTTGTCGTCCCAGGTCCACCACTGGATGGTCCCGGTGGCGGCGTCGCCGTCCCCGGATCCTCCGGCGCCGCACGCCGTCAGGGCGAGCAGGGTCGCTGTGCCTCCGAGCGCGAGGAGGGTGCGGGCGGGTGACATGACGCGGTGCCGGGTCCGGCGGCGATCGACGGTGATCATGGTCCAGAACGTAGGGTTTCACCCGAGGCCTCCGGAATGGGGAGTTCGGCGGAGCGGCCTGGACGATCCGACGGCGCCCCTACTTGACGGCACCCGCCGTGAGCCCCGCGATCACCTGGCGCTGGAGGATCAGGAAGAGGCAGATCGGGACCAGCATCACCAGCGTCGCCCCCGCGACCGCCCCGGTGACGTTGAACCCGAACTGCGACTTGAACCCGGCCAGCACGAGCTGCACGTTCCGGTTCTCCTCCGAGACCAGCAGCAGGTTCGCGAAGAAGAACTCGTTCCAGATGTTCACGAACGCGACCACCGCCACGGTCGCCAGCGCGGGCCGCGTCAGCGGCAGCACCACCCGGAACAGCGTGGTGAAGTACCCGGCGCCGTCGATCATCGCGGCCTCCTCCAGCTCGGGCGGCGTCGAGACGAGGAACGCTCGGAGCACCACGAACGTGAACGGGAACTGCAGGGCCGAGTACAGGATCACCATCCCGATCCGGGAGTCGAACATCCCGAGCTCCCGCACCACGAAGAACACCGGCGTCGCCAGACCCACCAGGGGCAGCGCCAGGGCCAGCGAGAACAGCGCCACCAGGGCGTCGCGCCCGGGGAACGAGAACCGCGCCAGCGGGTAGGCCGCCAGGAACGCAGCCGTCAGCGCGCCCAGCGTGCCGAACCCCGCGTACAGGAGCGTGTTCAGCATGTACTCGTGCAGGTGGATCTGGGTGAAGGCGTCGACGAAGCCCTGCACGGTGAACGGCGCGGGCAGGAGGCCCTGGCCGGAGAAGATCTGGTTCCCGGTCTTGAAGGCGGACAGCATGACCCACGCCGTCGGCGCGAGCGCGAGCAGCACGACGATGCCCAGGAACCCGTAGATCAGCACGTTCGCCCAGCCGGAACGGCGTCCGGCGGTGGTGGTCCCGATGTCGCTCACAGTGCACGCTCCCCGATCCGGAAGATGCGCCGGACGGCGACGATCAGCACCAGGCCGATGACGATGATCACCGAGCCGACGGCGTTGGCGAAACCCCACTCGCCGTTCAGGTAGGCCCGGTACGCGTACAGCGCCAGCGTCGCCGTCGCGTCGTCGGGTCCCCCGGCGGTCAGGATGAAGACCAGGTCGAACATGCCGATGTCCACGAGCAGCCGGATGAGGATCACGGTGCCGATGACGTTGCGCAGCAGCGGCAGGGTGATCCGGGTGAGCTGCTGCCACGTCGAGGCGCCGTCGACCGAGGCCGCCTCGTACAGCTCGCCCGGGACGGCCGCGATCTCGGCCATGACCAGCACCACGACGAACCCGATGATGAACACGAAGGTCCCCGCGACGGCCCACCGCGCCGTCGCCGTGTCGAAGAGCCAGTCCCGGCCGGGCAGCCCCACCGCGCCCAGGGCGTTGTTCAGCAGCCCTGCCCGCGGGTTGTAGAACATGGAGAAGACCAGGGCGTAGGCCGCGCCCGAGATGACGAACGGCACGAAGATGATGGTCCGCAGCGTCTTCCACCCGCGCGGCCGCAGCGCGAGCACCATGCCGACGCCGACGCCCAGCGGGACCTGGACGAACACCGAGGCCGCCGCGTAGAACAGCGTGTTGCCCAGCGCCTTGAGGAAGACGGGGTCGGCGAACATCTGCCGGTAGTTGTCCAGGCCCGCCCAGGCGAACTCCAGCCCGCTCCAGCGGGCGAACGCCGTGGCCGCCAGCACGAGGAACGGCACCAGGAAGAAGGTGCCGAACAGGACGAGCCCGGGCAGCAGCGACACCGCGACCGGGCCGCGCATGCCGCGCGGGATCCGGGTCCCCGCGACGGGACGGGCACGCCGGGCCCGTCGCCGCGCCGGCGCGCGGTACCTCGTGAGGGTGCTCATGGCCGCCCCCTACTGCCCGCTCGCCGCGGAGTCGACGGTCAGGCGCTCCAGGAACTCGTCGGTGTCCAGGTCGCCCTTCACGTAGGCGGGCCACAGGTTCTTCCACGACGTGTCGAGCCCCGCCGGGCCGTGCACACGGGCGTGCGGGTAGACGTGCTCCAGGTCGTCGGCCTGCTCGATCAGACCCGTCGCCAGCGGCTCCAGGTCGGCGGCCTCCGCCGCCGCGGCGTCGACCCGGACCGGCGGGTTGGCGCCCGTGGCCTGCGCCTGCGTGAGCACCTCGTCCTGCGACGACATGAACTTCACGAACGCCTCGACCGCCTCGAGCTCGCCCTCGTCCGTCGCGCCGGAGACCCAGCCGGCACCCGAGACGACGACCGTGCCCTGCCCGCCGTCGGTCCAGCCGGGCGCGGGGGCGTAGCCGGTCTTCTCGTACAGGCCCGGCGCGGCCTCGGGCGTGAGGTTGGTCTTGACGAACCACGGCCCGTTGGGGACGGTCGCCGCCTCCTCGGTGAGGTAGGGGGCGGCCGCGTTCTGGAAGTCGCCGGAGAACGCGTCGGCGTTCACGTAACCCTCGGTGTGCCAGTCGCGCAGGCGTTCGGTCGCCCGGACGACGGCGGGGTCGTCGCCCCAGTCCTCCAGGTCGACGATGCCCTGGCCGAGGAACTCGGCCCCGCTGGGCTGGGTGCCGATCAGGTCGGCCCACATGAGCTTGGTCGCCCAGTCGCCGTCGAGCGCGAGGGCGATCTTGCCCTGGCTCTTCAGCTCCGCCGCCAGGTCCTCGAACTCGTCCCAGGTGGCCGGGAACTCGTCGTACCCCGCGGCCTCCAGCAGCTCGGTGTTGTAGTAGATCCCGATCGCGTCGCGCTGCTGCGGGATGGCCCAGACCTGGCCGTCCGGGCCGGTCAGGGCGTCGAACGCCTGGTCGTAGAAGGTGTCCGCCCACTCGGCGTCGGCCTCCAGGCTCGGCGCGAAGTCGTGCAGCCGGCCGGTCTGCTCCATCGCCTTGATCTCGCCGGAGTTGAGCTGGAACAGGTCGGGCAGGTCGCCGGCGAGCGCCAGGCGCTGGTAGTACTGCAGCCGGTCGTCGCCGGAGCCCGCGTTCGGGTTCTCGATGGTCTCGACCTGGTACTGACCGGCGTACTGCTCGTTGAACCGTTGCGCGGCCTCGTAGTTGTACTGCAGGAACGGGTCGGTCGGGCTCTCCTGGCAGGTGGCGCAGGTGACGACCACCTCGCCCGTGGCGGAGGTCTCCGTGCCAGAACCGCATCCCGCGACGGCGGTCAGCAGCGCTGCCGCCGAGGCGGTCGCCGCCGCCGTTGTCCTGGTCGTTCCCATGACGTCATCTCCTTTGATGATTCCTGCGTGGTGCCGTGCTGTGGTGACCTGCTGTGATGCCCGCGCGGTCGGGTCAGTAGCCCGTGACCCGCGGCCAGTGCCGTTCGATGCCGGCGGTCTCGATCTCGCGCGTGAAGTCGGCCAGCAGGCCCTCGTCCTCGCGGACCTGCCGGGGCGTCGCCTTGTGCTGCACGCAGAACGCGATCAGGTGGCCCGTGACCTCGCCGATGTTCCATTCCATGAGCGGCATCCGGTAGGCGCCGTTGGTGATGTGCGTGGTGCCGATGTTCTTCGCGCCCGGGAGCAAGTTCTCGACCCGGACGGGGAGCAGGGCACCCAGCGGCAGCTCGAACGGGCAGCAGCCGATGTCGATGTAGGGGTCGCCGCCGGTGGAGGGGTGCAGATCGATCCGGTACATCCCGACGCCGACGCTGTCGTCGTAGGTGACGGCGCCCTCGTCGCCGCGCACCGCGAGGGACAGCTCCTGCTCGACGACGGTGTGCTCGGCGCGGATACGGCGGGACTCCCGGATGTACGGGGTCTTGGCCAGGCCGTCCGCGGTGTCGCCCAGCACGTCGCCGCGCAGGCGCAGGCCGGGCCAACCCGTGCCGCCGTCGGGCCGGGGCGCCTCGGTCTGGAGCCAGTACAGGAACGAGCGGCTCAGCTCGCGGGCGGCCAGCACGTGGGCCTCGGCGTCGGGGTGGTCGAAGACCGGCCCGCCCCAGTAGTCCATCTGCGGCCAGTTCACCAGGGTGAGGTCGCTGGGGTAGGCCTCGGGCCGGAAGTTGGCCCTGGCCGCGATCCGGCGGAACGTCCACAGGTTGCGGTCCATCGAGCCCACCCGCTGGTCCGCGTAGTCGGGCCGGATGCTCGCGAGGTCGTCGTCGGGGTCGGGCCAGAACTGGTGCCGCACGGGCAGGCGGGTCTTGGGGTGCGGCGCGGTCAGCGAGAGCTGGCCCTCCGGCCAGTCGACGGCGCGGGCCGTCCGGAAGTGGTCGTACCCGGCCGGCCGGTCGATGGTGTGGTCCTCCTCGGGCCGGTGGTCCAGCGCGAAGCACACCGACACCGGCTGCATGTTGAGCGAGTCGGCCACGGCCGCCGCGTGGGGCTCGCCGGTGTCTGCCTGCGCCTCGGACCCGGTGACGTGCTCGACGCCGGCCAACGGCAGCAGCTCGCCGGTCTCGCTCGCGTCGACAACCCACCGCGCCGAGATCGCCGTCGTCGCGCCGGTCCGCCGGCTCCGCACCGTCACGGCCGTGATCCGGTCGCCGTCGGTCTCGGCGGCCAGCGGCTCGTGCTCCATCAAGACCTGCAGGAGCCCTGAGCCGCGCAGCGGGGCCACCAGGCTCTCGAGCACGGCGAGCGTGACCCGGGGCTCGTGGCAGAGGCCGGACACCTTGGCGCCGCCGGGGTTGAGCGCGGGCCGACGCCGGGCGTCGTCGGTCAGGGGGTAGTGCCGCCGGTAGAACTCCCGCACCGAATTTCGATATTCGCGATATGTCGCGGTACTGCCGAACTGCTCGATCCAGACGTGCTCATCCGGTGGAACTCCCTGGGCGGTCAGCACCCCGCCCAGCCAGTCGGTGGGCTCCGTGAGCACCACCCGGATACCGCGACGGGCGGCGGTCACCGCGGCCATCACGCCGCCCACTCCGCCACCGACGACCAGGACCTGTGTCTCGTTTTCACGCATACAACGAGGACACCAGCATTTGACCACTATTGGCATGACTGCAATACGCTGTTCTGTGTCCCAGTTTGATGCCAGCGCCCGTCGCCTCCGGATCGCCGACGCGACCGCGAGGCAGCTGGTGCAGCCCGCCGGGTCCCGGATCGGGCCGCGCCGCCAGCAGGAGATCCAGCTCATGCTGATCCACTCGGGGTCCATGACGCTGCGCCTCGACGGCGGTGCCCCGCGCCACGTCTCCACCGGTGAGATCTGCCTCCTGCTGCCGGGCCACACCGAGGAGATCAGGTTCGACGAGCACCTCGACACCCACGAGACGCTGGTGCGGGGGCGCATGGAGAACTCGACCCCGCAGATGCGCGTCTGGCTGGAGTCGCTCCGACCCACCAGGACGCTGTCGTCCGCCCTGACCTACCTGGCCCGCGAGGCCGTCACGACGGAGCAGACCCGGCTGACGGCCGACGGTGCGCTGGTGGACGCACTCGCGACGGCGGTGCTGTGGCGCTTCATCGCGGAGTTCAGGAACCTGCCCGCCGCCCTGCCGGGTTCGATCGAGGACGCCCGCCTGTTCATCCACCAGCACCTCGGGGAGCCGATCACGCTCACGGACATCGCCCGCGCCGCGACGGTCACCCCCGCTCACCTCGTCCGGATGTTCCGCACCCACATGGACACCACGCCGATCCGCTACCTCTGGGACCGCCGTATCTCCCTCGGCGTCGAGCTGCTGACGTCCACGGGACTCCCGGTCGGCTCGATCGCGGTCCGCTGCGGGTTCAAGACCAGCTTCCACTTCTCCCGCAAGGTCAAGGAGACGACCGGCCTGTCGCCGTCGGAGCTGCGCACGTCCACCGCACGTACCTGATGCGGCGGCTCGTGCCAGGTCACGCCCTCCGGGCCGCGGCGGAGAGGTTCGACACGACGCCGGCCGACGGGTCGGCAGGCGCCCGCAGCCGGCTCACCGCGAAGTCCGCCGCGTGGTGCATCGACACCACGTCGCTGCCGCCGCGAGCGGCGACCTGGAGTCCGGTCATCGTGAGCTGCACGAAGCCGACCGCGTCGGCCGTGTCCATCGAACGGTCAAGCTCCCCCGCCGCCTTGCCGGCCTCGACGCGGTCGGCGATCCGGGCCGCGAGCCGCCGGTCGACCTCGGCCGCGAGGGCTCGGACCTCGTCGTCGGTGGCCCCGAACTCCTCGACGGCGCCGACGCCGAAGCAGCCCAGAGCCCGTTCGGCGTCGTCCGCCACCGCGATCCCGGAGAGCAGCGCCCGGATGCCCTCCAGGGCTGACGACGGCTCGGTCAGCCGGGACAGGTGCCCCTCCAGCGTCGCCTCCTGGTACGTGCGAAGGGACTCCAGGTACAGCGTCCGCTTGTCGCCGAACGCGTTGTAGAGGCTCTGGCGGCCGATGCCCATGCTCTCCAGGAGGTCGTCCGTGGAGGACGCCGCATAGCCCTTCTGCCAGAAGACCCTCATGGCGCGCTGGAGCGCCGTGTCTCTGTCGAACTTCCGCGGACGAACCATGGCGTCGATTATCCGCCTACAGGGTGCTTCCGCCGTCGATCGTGATGCTGGCACCGGTGACGTAGCGGGAGTCGGGGCCGGCGAGGTAGGACACGAGCCCGGCGATCTCCGCCGGCCGGCCCACCCGCCGGAGGGGGCTCGCCGCAGCGAGTGCGTCGATGGCGCCGGCGTTCATGTCGGTGTCGGTGGGTCCGGGCTGGATGTTGTTGACCGTGATGCTCCGCGGTGCGAGGTCGAGGGCGATGCCCTTCACCATTCCGGCGACCGCCGTCTTGGTGAGCTGGTAGACGCTCGCCCCGGCCGTGCCGGTGCGCAGGGCGACGTTGCTGCCGATCGTGATCACGCGCGCGTTGTCGACCAGGTGCGGCACCGTGGCCTGGATGGAGAGGAAGACGCCGCGGACGTTGACGTCGATCATCGCGTCGAGGTCCGCGAGGCTGACAGACTCGACGGTGCCTGTGCGGAGCAGGCCGGCGTTGACCACGACGACGTTCAGCGGCCCGAGCTCCTGCACCGCACGGTCGACGGCGCCGCGGATTGCGTCGGCGTCGGCGCTGTCGGAGCGCAGGGCCAGCGCCCGGCCTCCGGCCGCCTCCACCTCGGTGACGAGCTCCCGCGCGCGGTCGTCGCGGGAGAGGTAGGTGAAGGCGACCGCGTATCCGTCGGCCGCGAGGCGTGCCACGGCCGCGGCGCCGATGCCTCGCGACCCGCCGAAGACGAGGGCGGTCCTGCTGGTGGTGGTGTCGGTGGTGCTCATGACGGCTCCTTTATGTACAGATCAGTCAATAACTGGACCGCGGCGGCTCGCTCGCGGAGGGGGTGTGGCGTCAGTCCACCAGTTATGGATCGATCTGTCAATTAAAGGTCGCGGACGCCTTGCGCCCCGCGGGGCTCGTGGCACCGGCCAAGGTGAACACGCGCCCCGGCCACCTGGATCGCATCAGCCGGTCATGGCCCGCGACGACGATCGCGCCAGGCGCTTGCGCGAACGCCTCCTCCAGCTCGTCGACGAGCATCGGGGACAGGTGGTTCGTGGGCTCGTCCAGGAGCAGCAGGTGCGGCGGGTCGGCGAACGCGAGGGCGAGCGCGAGGCGGCGGCGCTGCCCGACGGACAGCTCGCCGGCGGGCGTGCCGATCTCACGCGCCGTCAGCAGCCCGAGGGCCCCCAGCGGCGTCCGCTCGGCCGCGGTCTCGCCGATCGTGTCGAGATAGATCTGCTCGGCCGACCGCTCGGGACGCTCGAACACGGTGTCCTGCGGGAGCAACGAGATCGCCGCGTCCGGCCGCCGCCGGAGACCGCCGGCGAACTCGACCGCCCCGGCGATGACCCCGAGCAGCGTCGACTTCCCGGCCCCGTTGGGGCCGGTGACCAGCAGCTTCTCCCCTGCCTCGACGACGAGCCGCGGGACGCGGAGCCGGCCCGGCACCTCGAGGTCGGCCAGCTCGACGAGCGGCCCGTCGGACGCCGACAGCGCGACCGGCGGCGCGGCCAGGCGCAGCGGCGGGGGCGGCGCGGCAACCGCTGATCGCGCCCGCTCCACGAGGCGCCGCCGGGCGTCCCGCACCCGGCGCGCCACCTGGTTCTGCACCCGGCCGGACCGGTGCCCGTAACCCATCTTCTCCGAGTCGCGGCGGAGCCGGTCCGGTGCGACGTCGGGGGCCACCTCGATGACCGCGAGGGCCAGCCGCTCGAGCTCTTCCTGGTCCTCGCGGTAGCGCTGCTCCCACCGCCGCCGCGCCGCCCGCTTGTGCTCGACGTACGCGGAGTACCCGCCGCCGAACGCGACCGGGCCCGTCGCGGAGGGGTCGAGGTCGATCAGGCTCGTGCACACGGCGTCGAGCAGGGCGCGGTCGTGGCTCGCCAGCACGACGACCCCGGGGAAGGCGCGCAGGTACTCCTCCAGGAAGGAGATCGCGGACTCGTCGAGGTGGTTGGTCGGCTCGTCGAGCACGAGCGCGGAGGGCTGCCGCAGGAGCAGCGCCGCGAGCGCCAGCCGGCCGCGCTGCCCTCCGGAGAGCGTGCCCAGGGTGCGGTCGGCGGGGATCGTGTCGAGGGTGAGCGACCGCAGGACCTGCGCCGTCCGCCGTTCCGCGTTCCACACGTCCGTCCGCTGGGCCTGCGCGAGCCGGTCGGCGTAGGCCCGGGATGCCGCGGCGTAGTCGGTCCCCTCCGGCGGCGCGGCGGCCAGGCGCTCGGCGGCGTCGTCGAGCCGGTCGAGTGCGTCCTGCACCGGGGACAGCGCGTCCGCGACCACCTCGCCGACGGTCGCCTCCGGGTCGAAGGCCAGCTCCTGCGCCAGGTACCCGACGTCGGCCGGGCGGTCGACCCGCCCGCCGTGCGGGTGGGTCACCCCGGCCAGCAGCCGGAGGGCGGTGGTCTTGCCCGTGCCGTTCTCCCCGATGATCCCGGTGCGCTGCGCCGGGCCGACCCGCAGCGAGACGCCGTCGAGGATCCGGCGGCCGCCGGCGAGGTAGGTGACGGCATCCATCGCCAGGAGATCACTCACGCATGGACCCTACCTGTGGACACCACCGCCCCCGCCCGGCTAACGTTCCCGCCATGACGTCGCCCCGCATCTGCCTGGACTGGTGGCCCGCCGACTAGGCGGGCTCGCGACGCATCCACTGACACGTCCACGACCGCCTCGCCCGAGGCGGTCGTTTCGTGTTTCCCCACGAGACTCCCGGTCGAGGGCGAGCCCCCCGAACCGAGAGGCTTCACATGTCCCTCCACCCTGGCTCGACCGGCCGGCACCCGCTCCTGGACCGGGTCCTGGCCTCCGACGGCTCGCTCCCCTTCGCGCTCCTGCGCCGCCACGGCGGCACCGAGGTCGAGGTGCTGACGGGCGACGTCGTCGACGTCGACCTGCTGGGCGACATCCCGCTCGACGGCGCGCCCGTGCTCGCGGTCGTCCCCTACCGCCAGGCCCGCGAGCGCGGGTTCACCGTGCGCGACGACGGCGCTCCCCTGCGCTGCCTGGTGGTCCGCGAGTCGGAGCGGGTCCTGCTGCCGGACGCGCTCGCCGCCCTGCCGCCCGAGCCCGTGGCCGCCGAGCCGCTCGGCTTCGACACCCCGGACGACGAGTACGCGGGGATCGTGCGCCGCGTGATCGACGACGAGATCGGGCGGGGCGCCGGCGCGAACTTCGTGGTGATGCGCAGCTTCGAGGCGCGCACCGACGCCGCGCCCGTGCCCACGCTGACCTCGTGGTTCCGGGCGCTGCTGACCCACGAGGTCGGCTCGTACTGGACGTTCGCGGTGCACGTCCCGGGGCCTGGTTCCGCCGTGTCGCTGGCGGGCGCCACCCCCGAGCGGCACCTGACCCTGCACGACGGCGTCGCCCGGATGAACCCGATCAGCGGCACGTACCGGCATCCGGCGTCCGGCCCCACGCGCGAGGGCGTCCTGGACTTCCTGGCCGACACCAAGGAGAACGAGGAGCTCTTCATGGTGGTCGACGAGGAGATGAAGATGATGAGCGCGCTCTGCCCCGGCGGCGGGCGCATCGTGGGCCCGTACCTCAAGCAGATGGCCCGGCTCAGCCACACCGAGTACCTGCTGGAGGGCCGCACCACCGTCGACCCGCGCGAAGCGCTGCGGCTGACGATGTTCGCGCCCACCGTGACGGGGTCGCCGATGGAGAACGCCTGCACGGTCATCGCCCGCCACGAGACGCGGCCGCGCGGCTACTACTCGGGCTTCCTCGCCCTCTTCGAGCCGGACGACGGCGAGGCCGGCGGGGCCCGCTACTCGCTCGACGCCCCGATCCTGATCCGCACGGCCTACCTGCACGACGGCGGCCGCGTGTCCGTGCCCGCCGGCGCCACCCTGGTGCGGCACTCCGTGCCCGAGCACGAGGTCGCCGAGACCCGCGCGAAGGCGGCGGGCGTGCTCGCCTCGCTCGGGCTGGTCCCGCGCGGCGCGGCGCCGGACGCCGTCCTCGACCTGAACGCCCAGGACGGCGTCGCCGAGGCGCTGGCCGTCCGCAACGGCCAGCTCGCGGAGTTCTGGGTCCGGCCGCAGGACGCCGCCCCCGTCGCTGCCCCCGAGGCCTCGCCGCTGACCGGGCAGGACGTGCTCGTGATCGACCACGAGGACCAGTTCACGACCATGCTGGCCCACCAGCTGAACCACCTCGGGATGAACGCCCGGGTGGTGCGGTGGGACGCCGTCGACGACGTGCTCGCGGACGACCTCGTCGTCCTCGGCCCGGGGCCGGGCGACCCCCGCGACCAGGACGACCCGCGCATCGCCGCCATCACGCGCCGGATCCACGAGCGGGTCACCGCCGGCCGGCCCCTGCTCGCGGTCTGCCTGAGCCACCAGGTGCTCGCCGGGCTGGCCGGTTTCCCGCTGCGCCCGCTGGCCGCGCCGCGTCAGGGCGTGCGGCTGACGGCCGACGTGTTCGGCACCACGGCCGCCATCGGCTACTACAACACCTTCGGCGCGCGGCTTGCCACCGTCGACGCCGCCGACGCCGGCAACCCCGTGGCCCGGCTCGCCCTGGAGCCGTCGGCCGACGACGACGGCGTGCTCACCGCGCTGCGCGGCCCGGGCGTGGCCTCGGTGCAGGGCCACCTGGAGTCGGTGCTCTCGGCCGACGGCATCGGCGTCCTCGAGTCGCTGGCCCGGCACGCGCTGGGGGCGGCGCGCGGAACCGCGCCCGGAGCGGTGCCGGCGATGTGACCCGCCCCGGCTCATGGTGACCTGCGCCACAAGAGCCCCTCCGCACTCGACAAGAGGCCACTGGCCCTTTAACGTTCGGAGCGTTAAAGGTCCAGTGGTCTCTTAAGGCTGCTGGTTCGGCCGAGCAGCGGAGGGTTCCCATGACCGAAGACACGGCACGAACGGCCCGCACGCGGCTGGGGGCCTCAGGAATCTCCGTGCGGCCCGTCGGGCTGGGGCTCATGGGGATGTCGCAGTTCTACGGAGCGGCCGACCCGGACGCCTCTGTCGCGACGATCCGGGACGCGATCGAGCTCGGCGTCGAGCTCTTCGACACCTCGGACTACTACGGGGCGAGCAGCGCCACCCCGGGGCGGCCGGTGGCCGGGTTCGGCCACAACGAGAGGCTGCTCGGCCGGGCCCTCCAGGGCCGCCGGGACCGCGCCGTCGTCGCGACCAAGTTCTCCGCGCGGCCGACCCCCGAGGGCCGCAGCACGTTCGACGGGCGCCCCGAGTACGTCAGGGCGGCCTGCGAGGCCAGCCTGAAGCGGCTCGGCACGGAATGGATCGACCTGTACTACTACCACCGGCTCGACCCCGCCGTGCCGGTGGAGGACACCGTCGGCGCGATGGCCGAGCTCGTCGCCGAGGGCAAGGTCCGTGCGATCGGGCTGAGCGAGGTCGCGCCCGACGTCCTGCGGCGAGCGCACGCGGTCCACCCCGTCTCCGCGCTGCAGAGCGAGTACTCGCTCTGGGAGCGCGGCATCGAGGCCGAGGTGCTCCCGGAGTGCCGGCGGTTGGGGGTCACCCTCGTGCCGTACAGCCCGCTCGGGCGCGGCATGCTCACCGGGGCCTTCGGCCGGGTGCCCGAGTTCGGCCAGGACGACTTCCGCTCCACGCTGCCCAAGTTCCGGGGCGAGAACTTCGACCACAACCGCCGGCTCGTCGACGAGCTGGAGCGGTTCGCCGCGAGCGCCGGTGCGACCCCCGGCCAGATCGCGCTCGCGTGGCTGCTCGCCCGGCACCACGACGTGGTCCCGGTCCCGGGCTCGCGGCGGGTGGAACGTGTCCGGGAGAACCTCGCCGCCACCTCGGTCCGGCTCAGCGCCGACGACACGGCCCACCTGGACGCGCTCTTCGACCCCGCCCACGTCAAGGGCGGCCGCTATGGAACCCTCAACCACCTCCAGGAGAAACACCCATGAACTACGACGACCAGTTCGCCGGCAGGACCGCCTTCGTCACGGGCGCCGGCAGCGGCATCGGGTCCGACATCGCACGGCTGCTCGCCGGCCGCGGCGCGAACGTCGCCCTGGTGAGCCGTTCGGAAGCGCCGCTGAGGCAGCTCGCCGACGAGATCACCGGCGCGGGCGGCAGGGCGCTCGTCGTGCCCGCCGACGTCGGCGACCCGAGTGCCGTGAAGCGCGCCGTCGCCGAGACGGTCCGCCACTTCGGCGCCCTGCACCTCGCCGTCAACAACGCCGGGACGTCCGGCGTCCACCTCGACGTGCCCGACCTCCCCGAGGAGGAATGGAACAAGACTCTCGGGATCAACCTGTCCGGAGTCTTCTACGGGCTGAAGCACCAGATCCCCGCGATCCAGGCGGCCGGCGGGGGCGCGATCGTCAACGTCTCCAGCGTCTTCGCCGACCGGGGCCTGCCGCACCGCGCGGCATACAGCGCGAGCAAGCACGGCCTGCGCGGCCTGACCCGTGCGGCCGCCGCGGACTGGGCCCGGTACGGCATCCGGATCAACGAGCTCCAGCCCGGTGTCATCCCGGTGCCGCGCCAGCAGGGCAACCCCGAGGAGGTCGCGAGGATCGCCGAGCAGATCCCGGCCCGCCGGGTCGGCACCGGCACGGAGGTGGCGCAGGCCGTCGCGTTCCTCCTCTCCGACGAGGCGTCGTACATCACCGGCGCGCACCTGGCCGTCGACGGCGGCTTCCTCGTCTAGCCCCACGGCTTCCGACGTCCACACACCCCCACCCGACCTTTCGTAAGAACAGAAACAGAGGCAGCACCATGAGCAAGACCTGGCTGATCACCGGCAGCTCCCGCGGACTGGGCCGCGCCGTCGCCGAGGCCGTCCTGGCACGCGGGCACAACCTGGTCGCCACCGCCCGACGCACCGAGCCGCTGGCCGACCTCGCCGAGCAGTACGGCGACCAGATCCGGCTGGTCACCCTGGACGTCACCGACGCCGAGGCCGCCCGCCGAGCCGTTCAGGCCGCGGTCGACGCCTACGGTCGTCTGGACGTCGTCGTCAACAACGCCGGCTACGCGGACATGGCCGCCATCGAGGACATGTCCGACCGTGCGTTCCACGCCCAGATGGACGCCAACCTCTACGGCGTCGTCAACGTGACCCGCGCCGCCCTCCCCGTCCTGCGCGAGCAGGGCTCCGGCCACATCATCCAGATCTCGTCCGTCGGCGGACGGGTGGGCGGCCCCGGGCTCGGCGCCTACCAGGCCGCGAAGTGGGCGGTGGGCGGGTTCTCGGAGGTCCTCGCCAAGGAGGTGGCCCACCTCGGCATCAAGGTCACCGTCGCCGAGCCGGGCGCCATGCGCACGGACTGGGCAGGTTCGTCCATGGACACCCCGCCGGTCAGCGGGCCCTACCAGGAGGTGATCGAACCGGCGATCGCGCGCCAGCGGGCGGCGGACGGCAAGCAGGCGGGCGACCCTCAGCGGGTCGCCCAGATCCTCCTGGACGTCGCGGAGGCCGAGGAGCCGCCGCTGCGCCTGCTGCTCGGCAAGGACGCCGTCCGCGTCGGCCGGCTCGTGGCCGAGACCCTCGCGGCCGGAGACGCGAGGTGGCGGCACGTGAGCGAGTCCGTGTGACCGGCCCGTCGG
>NZ_JBHVEG010000076.1:0-27925 GCF_042802395.1 Promicromonospora sp. NPDC057488 | reverse complement strand
GCACAGGCCTGTGCCGACCTCGATGCAGAGTGCCGACCCCGGAGCAACCGCGCAGGAGGCTGCCGACCTCAGGAGCCCTCAGAACAGGCTGCGCAGGTCCTCGACGCGGTCGGTGCGCTCCCACGTGAAGTCGGGCAGGTCGCGCCCGAAGTGCCCGTAGGTGGACGTCGCCCGGTAGATCGGGCGCAGCAGGTCCAGGTCGCGCACGATCGCGGCCGGACGCAGGTCGAACACCTCGTGGATGGCGGCGGTGATCTTCGAGACGGGCACGGTCTCCGTGCCGAACGTCTCGACGTAGAGGCCGACGGGGTGCGCCTTGCCGATGGCGTAGGCGACCTGGACCTCGCAGCGCCGCGCGAGCCCGGCGGCCACGACGTTCTTGGCCACCCAGCGCATCGCGTACGCGCCCGAGCGGTCCACCTTCGAGGGGTCCTTGCCGGAGAACGCGCCGCCGCCGTGGCGCGCCATGCCGCCGTAGGTGTCGACGATGATCTTGCGGCCGGTCAGGCCGGCGTCGCCCTGCGGGCCGCCGATGACGAACTTGCCGGTCGGGTTCACGAACTGCCGTGCGCCGCTCCAGTCGAGGCCTGCGGCCTCCAGCACGGGGGCGATCACGGTCTCGGCCACCTCGACGTGCAGCTTCTCCTGCAGGACGTCGGCATCGTGCTGGGTGGAGAGCACCACGGTGTCCACGGCGACGGGCCGGTCGCCGTCGTACCCGATGGTCACCTGGGTCTTGCCGTCGGGGCGCAGGCCCAGCAGCTCACCGGACTTGCGCACGGCGGCCAGGCGCTCCGACAGGCGGTGCGCGAGCCAGCCGGCCACGGGCATGAAGGCGGGCGTCTCGTCGGACGCGTAGCCGAACATGAGGCCCTGGTCGCCGGCGCCCTGGGCGTCCAGCGGGTCGAGGTCGCTCGTGTCGTCGCGCATCTCGAGCGCTTTGTCGACGCCCTGGGCGATGTCGGGCGACTGCTGGCCGATCGAGACGGACACGCCGCACGAGTCGCCGTCGAACCCGATGGCGGACGACGTGTAGCCGATGCCGCGCACGACGTCCCGCACGATCTGCGGGATCTCGACGTACGCCTCGGTGGTGACCTCGCCCGCGACGTGCACGAGGCCGGTCGTGACCATGGTCTCCACGGCGACGCGCGACGTCGGGTCCTGCTCCAGCAGGGCGTCGAGGATGGCGTCGCTGATCTGATCACAGACCTTGTCCGGATGACCCTCGGTCACGGACTCGGACGTGAAAAGGCGCAGCTCGCTCATGGGGCCCAGCCTAATGTCTCGCACAGCGAGAAGTCGATCCTGGCAGGTGAGACGGGGGTCACGGCAGCAGCTTGGCGACGGCGTCCCACAGGGCGTCCGCCACCTCGCGCTTGGTTCCGGAGGCCAGTCCGACGACGTCGCCGGCCCCGTCCAGGATGGTGACCTCGTTGCTCTCGGTGCCGAAACCGCGCCCGGATCCGACGGCGTTCACCGCGATCAGGTCCGCGCCCTTGCGCCGCGCCTTGGCCCGCCCGTGGTCGAGCACGGTGCCGGTGGCGTCGCCGGTCTCGGCCGCGAACCCCACCACCACCTGGTCGGCCCGCAGCCGCTCGTGCGCGAGCTCCGCCAGGATGTCGGGGTTCTCGACGAGCTCGATCGGCGCGGGGCCCTGCCCCGGCACCTTCTTGATCTTGGCGTCGGGCGTGACGGCGGGCCGGAAGTCCGCCACGGCGGCGGCCATCACGACGACGTCGGCGTCCGCGCCCGCGGCCCGCACGGCCTCACGCAGCTCGACCGTGGACTCGACCTGCACCACGGAGCACGGCCGGGGCCCGGTCAGGACCTGGTCGGTCACGTCCGCCGCGAGGTTGGCCGCGACCAGGGTCACGACGGCACCGCGCGCGGCGGCGGCCTGCGCCAGGGCCACGCCCTGGCGGCCGCTGGACCGGTTGCCGATGAACCGCACGGGGTCGATCGCCTCGCGGGTACCCCCGGCGGAGACGACGACGCGACGGCCGGCGAGGTCGAGGGTCTCGACAGGCTCGACCTGAGACTGCTCGACCAGCGAAGGGTCGACCAGCGAAGGGTCCACCAGCGAGACCGCCTCGCGGGCGATCTCCTCCGGGTCGGGCAGGCGGCCGGGGCCGGTGTCCTTGCCCGTGAGCCGGCCCGAGGCGGGCTCGATCACGTGCACGCCCCGCTCGCGCAGGGTGGCCACGTTCGCCCGCGTCGCGGGGTGGTCCCACATCTCGGTGTGCATCGCCGGGGCGAGCACCACCGGGCAGCGCGCGGCCAGCAGCGTCGTGGTCAGCAGGTCGTCCGCCAGGCCGGCGGCGGCCCGCGCCATCAGGTCGGCCGTGGCCGGGGCCACGATCACGAGGTCGGCGTGCTGCCCCAGCGACACGTGCTGCACGCCCGGGACGTCGTCGAACACCTCGGTGCTGACGGGCTCGCCCGACAGTGCCTCGAACGTCGGGGCGCCCACGAACTCCAGCGCCGCGCGGGTGGGGATCACGCGCACGGCGTGCCCCTGCTCGCGCAACAGCCGCAGCAGGAGCACCGCCTTGTACGCGGCGATGCCACCGGAGACGCCCAGGAGGATCCTCATCGGTGGTCACCCTTCGACGGGGACGGCGCCCCGCAGACAGCCGGCCCGCGCGTCACGTCCGGATCAGGCCGGGAACTCGGGCAGCGACTGCTCAGCCTTGGCGGCGGCAGCGGCGTCGGCCTGCGCCTGCACCTCGGCGGGGTCGACCTCCTCGATCGTGAGGAGGCCCTGGGTGATCTCGCGCATCGCGATGGAGAGGGGCTTCTCCTGGTTGCGGGTCTCGACGAGCGGGCCCACGTTCTCCAGCAGGCCCTCGTTGAGCTGCGAGTAGTACGCGTTGATCTGACGGGCACGCATGGACGCGTACAGCACGAGGCCGTACTTCGAGTCGATGCGCTCGAGCAGCTCGTCGATCGGCGGGTCGGTGATGCCCTCGGGGGCGGCGACGGTTCCGGCCATGATGAAGCTCCAGAAGTCTTGGGTGAAGGGGAAAGTCCGAAGAACGAGTCTACCTGCTCTGTCACCCGGAGGCGGCAGGCAGCACGCCCGGTTAGCCGACCGGTGTGGTGGAACCCACACCCATGAAGGCGACGAGCGCGTCCGTGGCGCGGTGCACGTCGTCGTTCACGATGGAGACGTCGAACTCCTCCTCGGCGGCGAGCTCGACGCGCGCGGTGGCGAGGCGCCGCTCGCGCTCCTCGGAGTCCTCGGTGCCACGCCCGACGAGCCGGCGGACGAGCTCGTCGAAGCTCGGCGGGGCGAGGAAGACGAACCGGGCCTCCAGGCCCGAGGTCGTTACAGCGGAGCGCACCTGGCGCGCACCCTGGAGGTCGATCTCCAGGAGCACGGGGACCCCGGCGGCGAGCTTCTGCTCCACCGGTCGCCGTGGCGTCCCGTACCGGTTACGACCGTGCACCACGGCCCACTCGAGCATCTCGCCGGCGGCGACCATACGGTCGAACTCCTCCGACGACACGAACAGGTAGTGCACTCCGTCCACCTCGCCCGGGCGCGGCGACCTGGTGGTCGCCGACACGGAGAGCCAGACCTGCGGATAGCGGTCCCGCACATCGGCGGAGACCGTGCCCTTGCCCACCGCGGTGGGACCTGCGAGCACGGTCAGCCGTGCGGGTTGTGTCGTACTGATCTCAGCCAAACCTCTCGATGAGCGCCGCCGACTGGTGCGGTCCGAGGCCTCGGACGCGGCGGGTCTCGGCGATCCCGATCTCTTCCATGATCGCCCTGGCCTTAACCTTACCGACACCTGGCAGCGACTCGAGCAACGAGACGACCTTGAGCTTGCCGACGACGTCGTCCTTCTGGCCCTGCTCGATGACCTCCCTCAGGGAACCTTGCGAGTACTTGAGCTTGTTCTTGATCTCTGCCCGCGCGCGTCGCGCCTCGGCTGCCTTCTCGAGTGCTGCCGCACGCTGCTCGGGTGTGAGGGGTGGTAGTGCCACGCAAGTCACCTACTCGTCTCTCGACCGGCCTTCTGACTCGGGACGTCGGTCCTCGCTCGGGCCCGATGCCCAAGTCCGTGACCTGGCCCGCAACCGGTCTGGTGTGAACTGCTGCATCGAAAGTAGCCATCGCCTCAGTGGTCGGCAATCGCAGAACGCCACTTCGTGAAAACTCATGCACCCGAGCAAATAAGCATTTAGTACATTTCACAATAAAGCGCCCACGATCCGTAGGGATCGTGGGCGCTTTGTCCAACACGTGTCCAACGCGTCGGTCAACCGAAAAAATCAGCCACGCAAGGCGTCGGTCGCCTCTCGTGCCGCGTCGCGCGCCGCGCTCACCAGCGCCTCAGGCGTCGGCCCGGCACCGAGCACCGCCCGGGACGACGACGCCAGGACGTTCCGCCGGGCCTCGCCGAAGGTCGTGGCGAGCTCCCGCTCCCCCGCCCCCTGCGCGCCGACACCGGGAGCCAGCAGCGGGCCGTTGACGGCGACCAGGTCGGTCCCCGTAGCGGCCACCGCGTCACCGATCGTCGCGCCCACCACGAGGCCGACCGAGCCCATGGGCTCCGCCCCCGCGTTGAGCACGGCCGCGTGGGCCGCCATGAGGGCAGCGACGGAGGTGCTGCCCGCAGGACCGTCTTCGGATCGCACGGCGTGCTGGACCTCGAAGCCCTCCTTGTTGGAGGTGAGGCACAGCACGAACAGGCCGCGCCCCGTGGCCGTGGCCAGCTCGACGGCGGGCGTCAGCGAACCGAACCCGAGGTAGGGCGACACCGTCAGAGCGTCGCCGGCCAGGGGCGAGCCGTCCGCCAGGAATGCCTCGGCGTAGGCCCCCATGGTGGAGCCGATGTCGCCGCGCTTGGCGTCGACGATCGTGAGCGTGCCCGTGCTGCCCGAGCTGCTGCCCGAACCGGTGGCCCGGGCCGCCGCGATCACCTCCTCCAGCACCGCCAGGCCGCGCGAGCCGCGCCGCTCGAAGAACGCCGCCTGCGGCTTGAAGGCCGCGACCCGGCCCCCGAGCGCGTCCACGACCCGCAGGGAGAACTCCCGCAGGCCCGTGACGTCGTCCGGCAGGCCCCAGGCGTGCAGGAGCGACGCGTGCGGGTCGATGCCCACGCACAGGGGCCCGTGCTCGTCCATGGCGGCGGCGAGGCGCGCACCGAACGGCGCTCTGCTCGAACCTGCGACGCTCGAACCCGCGCTGCTCGAACCCGCGCTCACGCGTGTGCCGCCGGGCGACGCGCCGTCGTGGCCGCCGTGTGCTCCTGCAGGCTCGCCACCTCGAACGGGCCCGCCAGCACCGCCTCGATGCCCTGCACCGCGGCCGCGAGCTGGTCCACCGTGGTCGCGATCGGCTTGTCGGCCGCCGTCGTGGCCGCGCGGATCTCGTAGCCGTCCGCACGGGCGCCCTGGCCCGACGGCGAGTTCACCACGAGGTCGATCTGCCCCTCGGTGATGAGCCCGACGACGGTGAGCTCGCCGTCCGGCCCGCGGCCCTCGGTGTGCTTGCGCACCTCGGTGGCCTCGATGCCGTTGCGGCGCAGCACGTTGGCGGTGCCGGCCGTGGCGAGCACCTTGAAGCCGAGCTCGACCAGGCGCTTGACCGGGAAGACCACGTGCCGCTTGTCGCTGTCGGCGACCGAGACGAAGACCGTGCCCGACGTCGGCAGCCCGCCGAACGCCGCCGCCTGTGACTTGGCGAACGCGTGCGGGAAGTCCTTGTCGAAGCCCATGACCTCGCCCGTGGAGCGCATCTCCGGGCCGAGCACCGAGTCGACGACCAGGCCCTCGCGGGTACGGAACCGCTTGAAGGGCAGCACGGCCTCCTTGACGGCCAGCGGCGCGCCCAGGTCGAGCGTGGCGCCGTCGTGCTCCGGGAGCACGCCCGCCGCGCGCAGGTCGGCGATGGACTCGCCCACCATCACGCGGGCCGCGGCCTTGGCCAGCGGCGTGCCCGTCGCCTTGGAGACGAACGGCACGGTGCGCGACGCGCGGGGGTTGGCCTCCAGGACGTACAGGACGTCGCTGACGAGCGCGTACTGGACGTTGAGCAGGCCGCGCACGCCCACGCCCTTGGCGATGGCCTCGGTGGAGCGCCGGATGCGCGCGATCTCGGCCTCGCTGAGCGACACCGGGGGCAGCACGCACGCCGAGTCGCCGGAGTGGATGCCGGCCTCCTCGATGTGCTCCATGACGCCGCCGAGGAACAGCTCCTCGCCGTCGTACAGGGCGTCGACGTCGATCTCCATCGCGTCGTCGAGGAAGCGGTCGATCAGGAGCGGCGCGGCCAGCGTGCCGGGCGCCCCGTTCAGGGCGGCGGCGGCCGCGCTCTCGGCCAGGGCCCGCTCGACGTAGCCGGTGAGCTGGTCCTCGCTGTAGACGATCTCCATGCCGCGGCCGCCGAGCACGTAGGACGGGCGCACGAGCACCGGGTAGCCGATGCCCTCCGCGACGTCGCGCGCCTGGGCCAGCGACCGGGCCGTGCCGAACGCGGGGGCCGGGAGGCCGGCGTCGAGCAGGACCTGGCCGAAGATGCCGCGGTCCTCCGCGGCGTCGATGGCCTCGGGGCTGGTGCCCAGGATCGGCAGGCCGGCCTCGGCCAGGCGCCGCGCGAGGCTCAGCGGCGTCTGCCCGCCGAGCTGGACGATGATGCCCTTGACCGGACCGGCCGCGAGCTCGGCCTGGTAGACCTCCAGGACGTCCTCGAAGGTCAGCGGCTCGAAGTACAGGCGGTCGGACGTGTCGTAGTCCGTCGAGACCGTCTCGGGGTTGCAGTTGACCATGACGGTCTCGTACTTCTCCGCCAGCGCCAGCGTGGCGTGCACGCAGGAGTAGTCGAACTCGATGCCCTGGCCGATGCGGTTGGGGCCCGAGCCGAGGATGATCACGGCCTCCCGCTCGCGGGGCGCGACCTCGGTCTCGGAGTCGTAGCTCGAGTAGTGGTACGGGGTCTTGGCCGCGAACTCGGCCGCGCAGGTGTCCACGGTCTTGTAGACCGGGCGGACGCCGAGGGCGTGCCGGATCTCGCGCACCGTGGACTCGCCGGAGGCACCCATGCCGCGCAGCGCCGCCACCTGGGCGTCGGACAGGCCGTGCCGCTTGGCGTGGCGCAGCAGGTCCTCGGTGACGGTGGGCGACGCGGCGACCTCGGCCGCCACCTCGTTGACGAGCTGGATCTGGTCGAGGAACCAGGGGTCGATCTTGGTCGCGTCGAAGACCTGCTCGAGCGTGGTGCCGCCGGGCTCCCCGACCGAGCGCAGGGCCTGCTGGACCTGCACGAGGCGCTGCTCGGTGGGCCGCTCGATCTCCTTGAGCAGCGTCGCGAGCTCGTCGCCCGTCGGGGCGTCGCCGTCCCAGTGGAACTGCACGCCGCCCTTGTCGATGGAGCGCAGGGCCTTGCCGAGCGCCTCCGTGAAGTTGCGGCCCAGCGCCATGGCCTCGCCCACCGACTTCATGGTGGTGGTCAGGGTGTCGTCGGCGGCGGGGAACTTCTCGAACGCGAACCGCGGGACCTTGACCACGACGTAGTCGAGCGTGGGCTCGAAGCTCGCGGGGGTCACCTTGGTGATGTCGTTCGGGATCTCGTCGAGCGTGTAGCCGACGGCGAGCTTGGCCGCGATCTTGGCGATCGGGAAGCCGGTCGCCTTGGAGGCCAGCGCCGAGGAGCGCGACACGCGGGGGTTCATCTCGATGACGATGATGCGGCCGTCGGCCGGGTCGATCGCGAACTGGATGTTGCAGCCACCGGTGTCGACGCCGACCTCGCGGATCACGGCGATGCCGATGTCGCGCAGCTTCTGGTATTCGCGGTCGGTGAGCGTCAGCGCGGGCGCGACGGTCACGGAGTCGCCGGTGTGCACGCCCACGGGGTCGACGTTCTCGATGGAGCAGACGACCACGACGTTGTCGTTCCGGTCGCGCATGAGCTCGAGCTCGTACTCCTTCCACCCCAGGATGGACTCCTCCAGGAGCACCTCCGTGGTGGGCGAGTAGTGCAGGCCCTGCCCGACGATGCGGTGCAGGTCCGCCTCGTCGTAGGCCAGGCCGGAGCCCAGGCCGCCCATGGTGAACGACGGGCGCACGACCATCGGGTAGCCCAGGATCTCGGCGGCCTTGAGGGCCTCGTCGATCGTGTGCACGATCTCCGAGCGGGCCGACTCGCCGCCGCACTTGGCGACGACGTCCTTGAACTGCTGGCGGTCCTCGCCCTTCTGGATGGCGGGGATGTTGGCGCCGATCAGCTCGACGCCGTACTTCTCCAGCACGCCCGCCTCGTCCAGCGCGATGGCGGCGTTGAGCGCCGTCTGGCCGCCCAGGGTCGGCAGCAGCGCGTCGGGGCGCTCCTTGGCGATGATCGTGGTCAGGACCTCGGTGGTGATCGGCTCCACGTAGGTGGCGTCCGCGAACTCCGGGTCGGTCATGATCGTGGCCGGGTTCGAGTTGACCAGGATGACCCGCAGGCCCTCCTCCTTCAGGACGCGGCAGGCCTGCGTCCCGGAGTAGTCGAACTCGCAGGCCTGGCCGATGACGATCGGGCCGGACCCGATCACCAGGACCGAGGAGATGTCGGTACGACGAGGCATCAGTGGTTCTCCTCGGAGTTGAGCTGTGCTGCTGCGGGCTGTGCTGCGGCGGGGACGGGCTGGGTGGTGAGGGCGGGCGGCCAGGCCGACGGGTTCGTCATGAGGCCGACGAAGCGGTCGAACAGGTAGGCGGCGTCGTGCGGGCCGGCGGCGGCCTCCGGGTGGTACTGCACCGAGAAGGCGGGCCGGTCGAGGCAGGTCAGCCCCTCCACGACCTGGTCGTTCAGGCCCACGTGCGAGACGACGACGCGGCCGTAGCGGCCGCCGTCGTGCGGGGCGTCGGAGATCGCGGGCGAGCCGTCCTCGGCGAACACCGGCGCGTCGACGGCGAAGCCGTGGTTGTGCGCGGTGACCTCGACCTTGGCGGTCGTGCGGTCCAGCACCGGCTGGTTGATGCCGCGGTGGCCGTAGCCCAGCTTGTACGTGCCGTAGCCGAGCGCGCGGCCCAGGAGCTGGTTGCCGAAGCAGATGCCGAAGAACGGGATGCCCTGGTCCAGGACGGCGCGCAGCAGCTCGACCTCGTGGCCGGCGGCGCCGGGGTCGCCGGGGCCGTTGGAGAAGAAGACGCCGCGGGGGGCGTCGTCGGGCAGGTCCGCGAAGACGCCCAGGACGTCGTCGGCCGTCGAGGACTGGGGCACGACGACGACCCGCACGCCGCGCTCCGCCAGCCGAGCCGGCGTCATGGCCTTGATGCCCAGGTCGACGGCGACGACGGTCGCGACCGGGGTGCGCCCGGCGTGCTCGCCGGACGGCTCGACCGTGTAGGCCTGCGTCGTCGAGACCTCGGGGGCCAGGTTGGCGCCCGCCATCTGCGGGGAGGCCTGCACCTCGGCCACCAGCTCCTCGACGGGGCGCGGGTAGCCGCCGCGCACCAGGTCGTCGCCGGAGAAGATCCCGGCGCGCATCACGCCCTCCTCGCGCAGCCGGCGGGTCAGCGCGCGGGTGTCGACGTCGGAGATGCCGACGACGCCCTGCGCGGCCAGCTCCTCACCGAGGGAGCGCTGCGCGCGCCAGTTCGAGACGCGGCGTGCGGGGTCGCGGACCACGTAGCCCGAGACCCAGATGCGGCCCGACTCGGGGTCCTCGTCGTTGACGCCCGTGTTGCCCACGTGCGGCGCCGTCATGACGACGATCTGCCGGTGGTAGGACGGGTCCGTCAGCGTCTCCTGGTAGCCGGTCATGCCGGTGGAGAAGACGATCTCGCCGAACGACGTGCCGGTGGCGCCGTAGGCGCGGCCGCGGTAGGTGGTGCCGTCCTCGAGGACCAGCGCTGCGGTAGTTACGGACGGCTGTGCTGCCGCCTCTGCGGACATCTCTGCGGACGTCATCGGGATGGTCACCGGGCCTCCTGCTGGTGCGGGTACTGCTGGTGCGGGTACTGCTGTTCGTGGTGCTGGGCCTGCTGGCCGGGCTGCTGGGCCGCGAGCAGGTGGCGGACGGCGTCCACCAGGCCGCCGCGGTCCTCGGCGCGGCGCGTGCGCAGGCCGGTGTCGACCAGGGCCGCGGACACGCCGTCGGCCTCCGGGACGGCCCAGGTGACGACGACGAGCCCGTCCGTGCCGACGTACTTGCCGGCCATGCCCGGGGCGAGGCCCGTGCTGCGGATCTCGGTCACCGGGAGCCACAGGTCGGCGGTGCCGTCGCGCTCGATCAGGACGCCCTGGTCGTGCACGGAGACGACCGCGTGCGCGCGGTCGCCCAGTCCGTGCGCGCCCACACGGGCGAGCCAGTCGCCGTGCAGCGTGGTCGAGACGTAGACGGCCTCCAGCGGACCGAAGCGGACGGCGCCGAGACTGTCAGCCGTGGGCGCGACCGGCGGCGCGGGGACGACGGTCGTGGTGCGCTGGGCGAGCCGACGTCGGCCGATCAGGGTCACGTACAGCACGAGGAAGATCGCCAGGGCGATCATCAGGACTACGGCGAGGATCTTCATCGGCCGGCTCCTTCCAGAGCTGTGTTATCGGAGCGGTTGTTCTGCGAGTTGCTGGCGGGATCCACGACCGCCCCGTCCAGGACCGTCGCGCGTCCGCGCAGGAACGTCGCGACGACGCGGCCCGGCAGCTCCATCCCGCCGAACGGGGTGTTGTCGCTGGCCGTGACCTGGGTGCGGCCGTCGATCGCGCGGGTGGCGCCCGCGTCCACGAGGGTCAGGTTGGCGGGCTCGCCGACGGCGATCGGGCGGCCCTGCGTGGCATCGATCCGGCCGATGCGGGCCGGGTTCTGCGACAGCACGCGGGCGACGTCGGCCCAGGTCATGCGGCCGGAGTCGACCATGGTCTGCTGGACCACGGACAGCGCGGTCTCCAGCCCGGTCATTCCGAACGCCGCCGAGGACCACTCGCAGTCCTTGTCCTCGACCGGGTGCGGGGCGTGGTCGGTGGCGACGATGTCGATCGTGCCGTCGGCCAGGCCGGCGCGGACCGCCTCGACGTCGGCGGCGGTGCGCAGCGGCGGGTTCACCTTGAACACCGGGTCGTAGTCGCGGGCCAGCTCGTCGGTGAGCACCAGGTGGTGCGGCGTCACCTCGGCGGTGACGTCGATGCCGCGGCCCTTGGCCCAGCGGATGATCTCCACGGAGCCTGCCGTCGACAGGTGGCACACGTGCAGGCGCGAGCCCACGTGCTCGGCCAGCAGCACGTCGCGGGCGATGATCGACTCCTCGGCCACCGCGGGCCAGCCCGTCAGGCCGATCTGCGCGGAGACGACACCCTCGTTCATCTGCGCGCCCTCGGTCAGCCGCGGCTCCTGCGCGTGCTGGGCGACGACGCCGTCGAACGCCTTGACGTACTCCAGCGCGCGGCGCATCAGGACCGGGTCGTGCACGCACTTGCCGTCGTCGGAGAAGACGCGGACACGGGCGGCGGAGTCGGCCATGGCGCCCAGCTCGGCGAGCTTCTCGCCGTCGAGGCCCACCGTGACGGCGCCGACGGGGTGCACGTCCACCCAGCCGGCCTCCTGGCCGAGCCGGTAGACCTGCTCGACGACGCCCGCGGTGTCCTGCGTCGGCGTCGTGTTGGCCATGGCGTGCACCGCGGTGAACCCGCCCGCGGCGGCGGCGCGGGTGCCGGAGAACACCGTCTCGGCGTCCTCCCGGCCCGGCTCGCGCAGGTGGGTGTGCAGGTCGACCAGGCCGGGCAGCAGCACCAGCCCCGCTCCGTCGCTGCCGCCCTCCGCCGGGATCTCCCGCGCACCCTCGGGCACCTCGACCGTTCCCGGCGCGCCCAGCGCGGCGACCACGCCGTCCGCGAGCACGACGTCGACCGGGTCCGTGCCGTAGGGACGCACCCCACGCAGGACGTAGGTCGTGGTTGAAGG
Organism: Promicromonospora sp. NPDC057488; assembly: GCF_042802395.1. Taxonomy (NCBI): domain Bacteria; kingdom Bacillati; phylum Actinomycetota; class Actinomycetes; order Micrococcales; family Promicromonosporaceae; genus Promicromonospora; species Promicromonospora sp. NPDC057488. The sequence goes on along the minus strand of NZ_JBHVEG010000076.1, from coordinate 16,028 downwards.
GGTGCTCACAGGGCGGTCCTCTCGTCGGTGCTGGAACTCGTGCTGGTGCTGGTGCTGGTGCTGGCGCTCGTGCTGGTGCTGGTGCTCGTGATGTCGCCGGACAGCAGCAGGTACAGGGCGGCCATCCGGACGGCGACGCCGTTGGCCACCTGCTCCACGATCACGGAGCGGGGGTGGTCGGCGGCGGCCGCCGAGATCTCCAGGCCGCGGTTCATCGGCCCGGGGTGCATCACGATCGCGTGGTCCGGGAGGACCGCGAGCCGCCGGGCGTCGAACCCGAACTTGCGGCTGTACTCCATGGGGCTCGGGAAGAACGCCCCCGAACCACCCGACATCCGCTCACGCTGCACCCGCAGCATCATGACCGCATCCGGCTGCCACTGCTCGAGCGTCTCGTCCAGGTGGTACGAGACGCGGCACGGCCAGGTCTCCACGCCCACCGGCACGAGGGTGGGCGGCGCGACCAGGGTGACCTCGGCGCCGAGGGTGTGCAGCAGGTACACGTTCGAGCGGGCCACGCGGGAGTGCAGCACGTCGCCGACGATCGCGATGCGCAGGCCGGCCAGGTCGGCGCCGACCGAGGTGTCGGTGCCTCGCCCGTCGTCGCCCACCCGGCCCACCAGGTGGCGGCGGATCGTGAACGCGTCCAGCAGCGCCTGCGTCGGGTGCTGGTGCATGCCGTCGCCCGCGTTGAGCACGCCCGCGTCGAGCCATCCGGCGTGCGCGAGCTGGTGCGCCGCGCCCGAGGCCCAGTGCCGCACCACGACGGCGTCGGCGCCCATGGCGTGCAGCGTGAGGGCGGTGTCCTTGAGCGACTCGCCCTTGGAGACGCTCGACCCCTTGGCCGAGAAGTTGATGACGTCGGCCGACAGCCGCTTGGCCGCCGTCTCGAACGAGATCCGGGTGCGCGTGGAGTCCTCGTAGAACAGGTTCACCACGGTGCGGCCGCGCAGCGTCGGCAGCTTCTTGTTCTCGCGCGACTGGGTCGCGGCCATCTGCGCGGAGGTGTCCAGGAGCAGGATCGCGTCGTCCTTGGACAGGCCCTGGGTGGTCAGGAGGTGCTTCACCGGGCGCTCCTCTCGTCGGTGCCGGGGGCGTCGGTGCTGGGGGCGTCGGTGCTGGGGGCGTTGGTGCTGGGGGCGTTGGCGGGAGTGGTGGGCGCCCCGCTGATGACGACGGCGTCGGCTCCCCCGTCGACGTCGGCCAGCCGCACCCGGACGCGCTCGCTGCGCGAGGTGGGCAGGTTCTTGCCGACGTAGTCGGCGCGGATCGGGAGCTCGCGGTGGCCGCGGTCGACGAGCGCGGCGAGCTGGACCACGCGGGGGCGGCCGAGGTCGTTCAGGGCGTCGAGCGCGGCGCGGATGGTGCGGCCGGAGAAGAGGACGTCGTCCACGAGGACGACCACCTTGTCGTCGATCGTGCCGTCCAGGCTGCCCGGCAGGACCGTCTGCCCGACGGCGCGCGTGGGCTGACGGCGCAGGTCGTCGCGGTACATGGTCACGTCGAGCGTGCCGTACTCGCCACTGAAGGCGGGCTCGATCTGCGCGAGCCGCTCGGCCAGCCGGTCGGCGAGCTGGACGCCGCGCGTCGGGATGCCGAGGAGGACCAGGTCGGCGGCGCCCTTGTTGCGCTCCACGATCTCGTGGGCGATGCGGGTCAGCGCCCGGGCGATGTCGGCCTCGCCGAGCACGGTCCGCGCGGCTGCGGTGCCGGGGGCTGTGCTGGGGCTCTCGCTGAGGGTCTCGCCGGGGGTCTCGCTGGTGCTGCCAGGGGTGGTGCTGGATTCGGGCATGCGGCTGCCAGGATGCATCTGGCGACCTCCTTCTCCGCCTCACTGGACGGGATTAAAGGGAGTCTGACAGCCACCACCTTAACCCGCTCCACCGGGGCGAGATGCCGAGGTCACGACCCGCCGGAAGGGGCGTTGCTCACACCGGCGCACGCGGCGCCGGTGCGGCACCTCAGTCGCGCTCCAGCTTCTCCGCGATACCCGCGATGCGACCCAGGCGGGCCTCCCACGCGTCCCCGATGCGCTCGAGCCGGCGGCCCAGCGCGGTCAGCTCGGCGCCGAGGGCGCGGTAGCGCCGCTCCCGGCCCACGGACCACGACTCGACCAGCCCGGCGGCCTCCAGCACGACAAGATGCTTGGCGATCGCCTGCCGCGTCACCGGCAGCCGGGCGGCGAGGGCGGAGGCGGTCAGGCCGGAAGCAGGGTCGGCGGGGGTCGGGCCGGAACCGGGGTCCGCGGCGGTAAGGCCGGAGGCGGAGCCGACGGCGTCGCCTGCGGGCTCCCCGCCCGACAGCGCCTCGAGCACGGCCCAGCGGGTCTCGTCCCCGAGCGCCGCGAACGCGGCGACGGGTGAAGCCGAAGCCGGTGCGCCGGTCACCACGACCGCGACTCGACGTACGCGACGAGCTCGTCCAGCTCGACGTCCCAGCCCTCGCGGTTGCCGTCGAGCGCGGCGCGGACGGCGTCGTCGGTGGCGCCGGTGAAGCCGGTCTCGTGCACCGTGAGGTAGGTGCCGTCGCCGTCGGGCTCCAGGGTGAACGTGGCCTCGGTCATCCGGTCGGGGTCCTCCGCGGACTGTCCCCAGCGGTAGGCGAGCACGCGGCCCTGCTCCACCCGGGTGACCTCGAAGGCGAACCAGCCGTAGCCCTCGAAGTGCAGCCGGCCCTTGGTGCCGGACGCGAGCGGGCCGCCGTCCTCGGTCTCGCAGCCGTCCCCGAACCAGCCGGCGACGTGCTCGGGCTCGGAGATGGCGCGCCACACGGCGTCCGGGCCGGCCGCGACCCGGACGGTGCGGGTGACCGAGCGCTCGGCGACGTCGACGGTGGCGCGGGGCTGAGTGGTGGTCATGATGTCCTCCGGAGCGACGAGCGACTTGACGCAACCATTTGGTTGCACTTCTACGATGCACTCTCGACCGGAGATGCGCAACCTTTTGGTTGCATCAGATCGCACGAGGACTGTCGCGCGGGGACTACGCAGAACCGCTGGTCCTGGCCCAGCAACTAGTCCTGCAGCAGCGCTGGTCCCGCAGCACCGCTAGTCCCGCAGCACCGCTAGTCCCGCAGCACCGCCGTCGCCAGGCCCGCCGCGATCGCTACCAGGGCCAGCACCATCCCGACCGTGCCCGGCCAGCCCGCCAACGCGAAGCCGACCCCGCCGAGCCAGCCGAACAGGCTGGAGCCCGCGTAGTAGGCGAGGTTGTAGACGGCCGCCGCCTGGGTGCGCGCCTCGGGGGCCGCGACCGGCGTCCACCCGCTGGCCACGGCGTGCGCGCCGAAGAAACCGGCGGTCAGCACGACGAGCCCCGCCAGCACGAGCGGCAGCCAGGCCGACAGCGTGGCCACCACGCCGAGCGCCATCACCGCCGTCGAGACGATCAGCACGCGACGCCGCCCGTGCCGCACCACGAGCAGCCCCGTCCGGGCCGACGACCACGTGCCTGCCAGGTACGCGAGGAACACGAGGCTGACCACGCCCGGCGACAGGCCGAACGGGGCGGCGGCCAGCCGGAAGCCCAGGTAGTTGTAGATCGCGACGAACCCGCCCATGAGCAGCAGTCCCTGGGCGTCCAGCACGAGCAGGCGCGGGCTGAGCAGCGCCCGGAGCCGCCCGGGGCGACGAAAGCGACCGGCCCCGGCCCTGTCCCCCGCGGCCGTGGCGTCGGCACGATCCCCGGCGACGCCGCCGGACGCCGTCGTGCCCCCGAACGTCGCCGCCCGCGGCCCGCGGTCCCGGGGCGCGAGCCAGACGAAGACGCCCGTCGCGACCAGGCAGGCCACCGCGACGGCGCCCACGCCGGCCCGCCAGCCGAACATCTCGGCGACGCCGCCCGAGACGATGCGTCCGAGCAGCCCGCCCATCGACGTACCCGCGACGTACGTCCCGGCCGCGCGGGGCACCGCCGACGCCGCACCCGAGGCGATCAGCATCTCGGTCAGGTAGGCCATGGCGACGGCGGGCACGCCCGCGACGAACAGCCCCTCGACGGCCCGCCCGGCCACGAGCAGCTCGAACGACGACGCGAACGGCACCGCGAGGCCGAGGGTGGTGGCACCGAGCATGGCGACGGTCATCGCCCGGACGCGCCCGATGCGGTCGGCGACCCACGCCCAGGGCAGCACGCCCACGGCCAGGCCCAGGGTCGCGGTGGAGACGAGCAGCGCCGTCGCGGAGGCCGACGTCGCGAGCTCGCGGGCGGCGTCGGGCAGGACGGACTGCGGCGCGTAGAGCTGCGCGAAAGCAGCGGTCCCGGCGCCGAACAGTGCGACGAGCAGACGTCGCTCGTCGAACCGTGCGGCACCGGGACCGGTGCTCACAGTGCGTACAGGCCCATGGGCCGGCGTGCTTGCCGGCTCACGCCAGCAGGGTCGGCTTCAGGTCCTTGACCCGGCCGAGCAGACCGTTCACGAAGGCCGGGGAGTCGTCCGTGGACAGGTCGCCCGCGAGGTCGACCGCCTCGTCGAGCGCGACGGCGTCGGGCACGTCGTCGTTGAAGAGGACTTCCCAGGAGCCGATCCGCAGCAGGGCGCGGTCGACGGCGGGCATCCGGTCCAGCGTCCAGCCCTGCGAGTAGGTCTCCAGCACCTCGTCGATGCGGTCGCGGTGCGCGACCACGCCCTCCACGATGTCGACCGCGTACTGCGGCACGGCCGCCTCGGTGTGCGGCCGGGCCACACGGTCGGCGAGGAGCGTCAGCGGGTCGATGCCTCGCTGCTCCGCCTCGAAGAGGATGTCGGCGGCGCGCTTGCGCGCCTTGGTGCGTGCGCCCATGGTCTCTCTCTGCTACGAAACTCGACTGCTGAACTGTCAGCGGCTGAACTGTCAGCGACTGAACTCTCAGCGACTGATGTCAGCGGCTGAGCTGCGGCGCGGCGGACCCTTCCGGGCCCGCCGCAGGTGGGTCACTCGGAGACGCGACCGAGGTAGTCGCCCGTGCGGGTGTCGACCTTGACCTTGACGCCCTGCTCGAGGAACAGCGGGACCTGGATCTCCGCGCCCGTCTCGAGGGTCGCCGGCTTGGTGCCACCCGTGGAGCGGTCGCCCTGCAGGCCCGGCTCGGTGTAGGTGATCTCCAGGACCACGGACGCCGGCAGCTCGATGTAGAGCGGGGTGCCGTCGTTCGAGGCGAGCATGACGCTCATGCCCTCGAGCATGTAGTCCTTGGCGTCACCCACGGTCGCCGCCGACACGTTGATCTGGTCGTACGTGTCGTTGTCCATGAAGACGAAGTCCTCGCCGTCCATGTACAGGTACTGGAAGTCGCGGCGGTCCACGTTGGCCGTCTCGACCTTGATGCCCGCGTTGAACGTCTTGTCGACGACCTTGCCGGACAGCACGTTCTTCATCTTCGTGCGGACGAACGCTCCACCCTTGCCCGGCTTGACATGCTGGAACTCGATGACGGACCAGAGGTTGCCGTCGATGCGGAGCACGGTGCCGTTCTTGATGTCGTTGGAGGTAGCCACGTTCGTCTTCCTGTGTCGGGTGAAGGGTGTACCCCGGGGCGCGCCGACGAGAGGCCGGCGGCTGGGGTGATCAAGCGAGGTGTCAAGCAGCAGCGGTCAAGTCTACCGGACCGGTCAGAGGACGAGCGCATTCAGCACGACGAGTCCCAGCAGACCGATGGCGACCGACCAGATCAACGAGGCGAGCGTACCCACGACGAACCGCTCCGACGCGACGGGCTGGTCGCGCAGCTCCGCGTACCGCCCGAGGCCCTTGATGGCGATCACGATCGCGATGCCGTACGGGTAGCCGGCCAGGAGGGACCCCGTGATCGCCAGGCGTTCCAGGACGCCGAGCCACGCCCCGCCGCGCAGGATCGCGACGGCGTCCGGGTGCATCGTGCCGGTGGGCGACTCCTCGCCGTCGGGCACCTGTCCGGCGGGGTTCGCGCCGGGCTTGTCGGCGCCGGGCTTGTCGGCACCAGACTTTCCGGCACCAGACTTGCCGGAACCAGGGAGCATCGCGCCGGACGCGCCCGTGGCGGCGGCGCTGTCGGAGCCGGAGCTCTTCTCGGCGGTGCCCCCGGTGCCGTCGGTGCCAGGGGTGCCTTCGGTGCCAGCGGTTGCTGAGCCTTCGCCGGCACCCTCACCCCCGGCGCCTTCTCCCCCGGCGCCCTCGCCCGCGGCACCCTCGCCTTCCCCGGCCTCCAGGGCCTGCGGGTACACCGGCGGCTTGTAGCGCGCCCACGGGAGGTCTCCCCGGCCGGCGCGGCGCAACACCCACGGCACCACCCAGGAGCCCACGATCACGCTGAGCGCCAGCGTGATCAACCAGGTCGCGATCGCGGCGACCCACTGCCAGCCGTCGATGTAGTCCAGCATCTCCCAGGTCACGGCGTGACGTTCCCCTCAGCTCTGCGCGTCAGCTCTTGGCGCGCTTCTTCGTGGTGCTCCGGACAGCAGGCTCGGCAGGCTCCGGGCCCACCGACCCGCTCAGCTCGGCGAGGAGCCGCACCACCACCGGTCGCACCGCTTCCTCCTCCTGCCAGAGGGCCGCGCGGACCCGCTGGCTCACCGCCTGCTCACTGACGTGCAAGGACTGGGCGACGATCCTTTGTCGTCCCGGTTTGTCCGCCAGCGAGGCGAGCGTATCGGCGACCTCCCACCCTTGGGGAGTACGGCGCGCGCGAATCGCCGCGAGAAGGCGGAGCAGGGCCTCGACCTCGGCGGCCAGGTCGGGCCGGGACGGCTCGGAGGACGTCTCGCCGGGCTCTGCGGTCACGGGCTCCGCGGTCACGGACTCCGCGGTCACGGACTCCGCGGTCACGAGGTCCCCCGCCCCGGGCGGGGGTCCCTCCACGGCGACCGAGGTGCCCCGCCCGCGGGTCTTGGCGCGCTCGACGGCGTCACGGGCGCGGTAGAAGGCAAAGCCCCGCGCCTCGCGCGACACCGCGGGCAGCGGACCCTCGACCTGGCCGACGCCGATGCCGACGCTCCAGCCCTGGTCCCGCAGCAGGTGCAGGGTCAGGTCGACGGCGAGCTGCGCGCCCGCGCGACCGGGCGCCAGGATGCCCTGCACCTCGTCGCCGACCGTGCGCTCGAACCGCACGACGACGCCGTCGCGGCCGCGCGTCAGGTCCGCGAGCTCCGCGAGGACCTCGGGGACCCGGTCGTCCGCGTAGGTCGAGCCCCGCTGGTCGATGGTCAGCACGATCATGGCTTAAGTGTAAAGACTTGAGGTATGTGATTCAAGGCTATGGCCTTGATCAGTACTGCTTAAGCCTGAGAACTTGACTGCCACGAATCAACGCGGAGCACTGCTCCCTCAGCTTCTACTCCGCCAGCTCCCACTCCCTGGGCCTCTACTCCCCCGGCTTCCCCGCCGTCAGCTTCGCCGCGATCGCCGACAGCGCCAGCCGGTACGAGTCGAACCCGAAGCCCGCGACCGTGCCCGTCGCGATCCCGGCCACCACCGAGTAGTGCCGGAACGACTCACGCGTCGCGGGGTTCGAGAGGTGCACCTCGACCAGCAGCAGCCCCGCCGTGGTGACCTGCGCGGCGGCGTCACGCAGCGCGTACGAGTAGTGCGTGAACGCCGCGGGGTTCAGCACGACGTGTGCCTCGGCGTCGACCGCCTCGTGCAGCCAGCCGACGATCTCGGACTCGTTGTCCGTCTGCCGCACCTCGACCGCCAGGCCCAGCTCCGCGCCCCACTCCCCGGAGGCGACCTTCAGGTCGGCCATCGAGGCATGCCCGTAGATCTCGGGCTCACGAACACCGAGCCGGCCGAGATTGGGACCGTTGAGCACCAGGACGCTGGGCAGTGCAGAAGCCATGGCCGCGAGCCTAGTGGTCAGCGGGTCGGGGTGCCGTCGTATCTCACGCTCTGCCTCTGACCCCTGCCCCTGCCGCTCAGACCTTGCCGCTGCCGTGCACGATCCGGTGCCCGCCCGTCGCCTCGGCGATCCAGTCGTACACCTCGGGCCGCAGCTCGTCCCAGCTCCAGAACGTGAACCCGAGGCAGGCCAGGGCGGCGTCGTCGGCCGACCACTCCGTCACCGGGGCCGCGGCTCCGCACGTTCGGCACTCCAGGTCGGCCGCATCGCCGTCGCGCCAGGTGGCCGCCGCGTCGAAGAACCAGGCCAGCCCGTCCTCGTCCGAGCAGGTGGGGCCGAACTCCTCGGGCGGCCCGAAGAACGACCGGCGCACCGCGCACCTGGGACAGGTCACGGCGTCGACGCCACCCCGCCCGCCGTCGTACACCTCGCGACCCGTGCCCACCGCCATGCCCCACGGCGCCTCCCCCGAGACGGACGTGGCCACGGTGTCCGCCCAGGCGGGACCCGGCAGGTGACCGACGCCGCCGAGCGCAGCCGCCCCGGAGACCTCCCGCAGCAGCACCCCGCGCGCGACGAGCGCGTCCACCACCCGACGCCCCAGCTCCGGAGCCTCGGCCTCGGTCGCGTCCAGGTCGGCGACCCACTCGAAGTACGTACCCACGTGTCTCCCTCGGCTGCTGCGCGCAAGTTCCTGCGCACCGGTTCCCGTGCGCAGGTCCGGACAGGTCGTCGTCCGGCGTGCCGCACGCTACCCGGGACCACTGACACAGGGCCCAGGACACAGGGCCCACGACACCGGATGACACCGGGCCCAGGACGCAGTGCCCATGACACAGGGCCGAGGAAATACCGCGTCGGAGCCTCAGGCGCCGTCCGGGTCCAGCCCGTCCACCAGGAGGGTGCGCGGACCGGGCCCGGCCTCGGCGAGCTCGTCGTGCGGGTTGGTGAGCGTGCACCGGCGCAGCGAGAGACAGCCGCAGCCGATGCAGTCGGTGAGGTGGTCGCGCAGCCGGGACAGCTGCTCGATCCGCGCGTCGAGGTCGTCGTGCCAGGCCTGCGAGATGCGGCGCCAGTCCTTGGCGGTGGGCGTCCGGTCGCCGGGCAGGGTGGCGAGCGCGGCGCCGATGTCGGCGAGCGGGATCCCGACCCGCTGGGACACCCGGATGAACGCGACCCGCCGCAGCGTCTCGCGCCGGTACCGCCGCTGGTTCCCGGAGGTCCGCCGGCTCGTGATCAGGCCCTTGCGCTCGTAGAAGTGCAGCGCGGACACCGCCACGCCGCTCCGGGTGGCGAGGTCACCGACCGTCAGCTCGTCTCGGTCCCACGGGACGGCGGGGTTGGGCGCTTCCATGTCTGGCCTCCACGACTCACGACTACGTTGGTGCTCAGGGCTTGGTGCTCAGGGCTTGGTGCTCAGGGCTTGGTGCTCGGCTTGGTGCGAAGGCCCGGCGGCCGACGGGGTGCCGGCTGTTGACCTCAACTTTGGTTCAGGTTAAAGGATGAGCGCATGGACGCGATCAGACACCACACCTTCGGACCGCCGGAGGTCCTTCAGCTCGAGCAGATCCCGGACCCCACCCCCGGCCCCGGCGAGGTGCTCGTCGACGCGGTCGCGCACGGGGTGCACCTCCTGGACACCAGCCTCCGGCGCGGCGAGGCGGGCCCGCCGCTCCCCCTGCCCAGCCTCCCGACGGTCCCCGGACGGGAGCTCGCGGGCACCGTCGCCGCCGTCGGCCCCGGGGTCGACGACGCGTGGGTCGGCCGGCCCGTGGCGGCGCACCTCGGCCCGGTGCCCGACGGCGGCGGGTACGCCAGGCGCGTCGTCGTCGGCGCGGACAAGCTGCACGCCCTGCCCGACGGGGCCGATGGCACTCCCCTCGACCCGGCCGACGCGATCACGATGATCGGCACCGGCCGGATGGCCGTCTACACGCTCGACATCGCGGCGGTGACGGCGGACGACGTCGTCGTCGTGACCGGCGCCGCGGGCGGGCTCGGCACGCTGTTCGTGCAGGAGGCGCTGCGCACAGGCGCGCGCGTCGTCGCGCTCGCCGGCGGGGCAGCGAAGCTGTGGGTGCTGCGCGAGCTGCTCGACGGCCAGGCGCAGGGCCAGTTGCAGGGCCAGGTGCATGTTCAGGCGCGGCCCGGAACCGACCGGCTGACCCTGGTCGACTACTCCGCCCCCGGCTGGCTGGACGAGGCACGGGCGGCGCTCGGTGCCTCCGGGGCGACCCTCGTGTTCGACGGCGTGGGCGGAGACCTCGGGACGGCGGCGACGAGTCTGCTGCGCGGGTCTGACGGCGCCGGTGCGGGCTCGGGCGCGGTGCAGGGCGCGGTGCAGGGCGCGGTGCCGGGCGCGGTGCCGGGCGCGGTGCCGGGCGCAGGGCAGGGCACGGCGCCCGGCCGGCTCGTCGCGTACGGCTTGGCCTCCGGCACGGCCAACCGGTACACGTCCTGGGCGGAGGCCGACCGGATCGAGTCCCCCGTCGAGGTGCGCTACGCCGTCGGGCCGGACGCGCCGCCGATGGGCGACCAGCGGCCGTACCAGGAGCGCGCACTGGCCCTGGCGGCGTCGGGCCGCTGGCGGGTGGCGACGCACCGCGTGCCGTTCGCGGAGGCCGCACGAGCTCACCGCGAGCTCGAGGAGCGCCGCACCACCGGCAAGGTGGTGCTGGTGTGACCGCGGAGGTGTCAGCAGAACAGCCGGCCTCGCAGCCGGGCACACAGTTCGGCCCGGAGCCGGGCGCCCAGCCGGGCACGCCGGACGGCGCACAGCCCGGCGCTCTGAGTGCCGGCGGACAGCGCCTCGTGCTGATCGGGATGGTCGCGCTCTGCTCCCTCGGTGCGTTCGAGGCCCTGGCCGTGGCGACGGCGATGCCCACCATCGCCGTCGACCTGGACGGGCTGCGGCACTACACGTTCGCCTTCGCCGTGGTCTTCGCCACCAGCGTGGTCGGCATGCTCACCGCGGGACGCTGGTGCGACCGCACCGGGCCGACGCCGGCGATGTGGACCGGCGTGGCGCTCTTCGTCGTCGGGCTCGTCGTGGCCGGGACCGCGACCGGGATGGGCGCCCTGATCGCGGGGCGCGCGGTCCAGGGTGTCGGGAGCGGGCTGTTCGGCGTCGCGCTGTACGTGCTGGTGGCCCGCGTGTTCGCCGCCGAACGACGCCCCGCCGTGTTCTCGGCGTTCGCCGCCGCGTGGGTGGTCCCCGCGATCGTGGGGCCGGGACTGGCCGGGCTCGTCGTCGACCACCTGGGCTGGCGCTGGGTCTTCCTCGGCGCCGCGGCGCTCACGATCCCGGCGGCGATCCTGATGCGCCCGGGGCTGACGGCCGCGCGCGGGGAGGGACCCACGGCCGGGGAGGGTGCCGCCGAAACCGGTGCGGCGCCGCAGGACCCCGGGAACGATCAGGCCGAGCGTCCCGTGGCGCACGCGCTGCACCTGGCCCTGGCCGTGCTGCGCGCGGGACGCGGCCTGCCCGCCGTCGTGTCGGTGCGGGCATTGGTGTCGGCGGCCTTCACGGGCGCCGAGGTGCTGCTCCCGCTGCTCCTCGTCCACGAACGGCAGCTGAGCCCCGGCGGCGCCGGACTGATCCTCACCGTGGGGGCGCTCGGCTGGTCCGGCGCGTCGTGGGTGCGCGGACGCAACCTGCTCCACCTGAGCCACGCCGGATACGTACGGCTGGGCGGCGGGCTGCTCGCCCTCGGCATGGTCGGCGCGGCCCTGCTCGTGCTGCCGGACGTGCCGGCGGGCGTCGGGATGGCGTTCTGGGTGCTCTCGGGCAGCGGAATGGGCCTGGTGTACCCGACGCTGTCGGTCCTCACGCTCGAGCTGGCGCCGCCGCACGAGCACGGGTCGGCCTCGTCGGCCCTCCAGGTGGCCGACGCCGTCGCGGCCGCCATCGCGTCCTCCGCCACGGGCGCGCTGCTGTGGGCTCTGTACGACGTCGCGGGCCTGCCCGCGTACGCGGTCGTGCTGGGGCTCACGGGGCTGCTGGCTGCTGCAGCCTTGGCGCTGGCCGGACGGACGCAGGTCCGGTCGGGAGCCGTGACGCCCTGACCAACCACGCGCGTGTTGGAGCAAGGATGTCGAGCACCGTGCAGCGACGGCCGGTCCAGGCAGTCGTGGGCTAGAGACAGACCCGAGCTCCAGACGTCGGCGCGCACCTCGTCGACCGGCCGTAGCCGCGGCTTCGATAGCGGCGGTTACGGCCGGGCCGCGTGTGCGGTTCATGCGGCTACGGCCGGTGGTGTGCCGGTCGGGTCGTCGGGCAAGCTGTAGCCCGGGTTTGGTTCGAGGGGTTCGGGCAGGGCGATGCGGTGCCCGCGGGCATCGGTGAAGGCCCACCCCGTCTCCAGCAGCATCTCCGCTGTCGTGGTGGTGGGTTTGTCTGCCCAGTGCATCGTGATGCCCCGGGTGTCGACCAGCTGATGATGGAACCAGCACAACAACGCACTGTTCGACACCGACGTGTCGCCACCATCGGCCCAGTGCGTGACCGCGTGATGCACCTCGCACCGCGACGGCGGCTGATCACACCCCGGGAAGACGCAATGCCCATCCCGGGCGATCACCGCACGACGCATCTGCCCCGAGACAGTCCGCCGCGCGCGTCCCACATCCAGGACCGCACCATCGGGGCCGAACACGATCCGCGTCACCGCACTGTCACACGCCAGCCTGCGCAACAGACCGCGCGGGATCCGGCTACCGGACTCGGTAAAGACCGCACCACCCGAACCCAACAAGCCGGCGGCGGAACCCGTCGTCGCGGTGACGTCCGCGATCCGAGCCGGCGCGACGCCCCGTCCCGGGGTGCCCTGCCCGCAGGACAGACACAGCCCGTCCCGGGTCCGCGTGACCTGGGTGACCAGCTCCGACCAGGACACCGTCACGTTCAGGTGCGGCGCGATCGCCGCACCCGGGGAGACCAGGTTCGCGTCCAGGGTCAGGCGGGCCAGGTCCGCCAGGCCCTGCGCGCGACGCTGCCCCGGGGACCGGTCATCCCCCGCCGCCGGCGCACCGATCAATGCGGTGACCGCCGTGGAGAGCAGCAGGCCGTGCTCGTCGGTCAGGAAGCCCGCCACGTGGTACCCGCCCAGGGTCTTGGACACGTCCAGGAACTCGCCCTGGGCGGCCTTGTCGTCCTGCACGTCGTCGGTGTCCGGGTCGGTCACCGACGCGAACCGGCGCGCCACGACCCGGAACTGGTCCGCGTTCAACACACCTGCTTCGCGCAGGACCAGGCCCTCACCGGTGACCAGGGTTCCGTCCGTGATCGCGGTCTCCAGCACGCTCGTGATCGCCTCGCGGGTGCGGGTGCCGTCCGGGTCCTCGGACGGGTCCGGTAGGTCCACCGCGACGGTCTGGACGAACTGTTCCGGGGTGGTGGGTTCGCCGGTGCGGGTATCGACCAGCCACGCCAACGCGTCCTGCCGCGTCTGGCTCGTCGGGGCGACCTCGCTCATCACGCGGGCATGATCCGCGCCCAGGGTGCCCGCGACCAGCCGCTCCCGCGTCACCGGCAGGGCCTGGGCCAGGCGCCGCGCGGTCGTCACGTCCTTGCGGGCCGTGGACGCCGCGACCCCTTCACGCAGGCGGAGCCAGGACGTGAAGGTGCGGGACATGCCGCCACTGCGCCAGGAACCGTCGTCCTCGATCCGAGACAGCACCGTCAAACGCACACCCTCCAGGCGGCCGGTCACTGTGCGGACCCGCGTGTGGGCCTGCATCAACCTCGTGATCGACGGCGCGGCCCAACCCTCGAGGACCTCCGGGGCGATCAGGTCGGCTAGTTCCCCGACCGCGGCCTCGATCCGGTCCAGCACGGCCTCCAACGACGCCCCAACACCTCCAGCACCTCCAGCAGCACCGCCAACAGTCGGGGGCACACCCTCCGGACCCGCTCCGCTCGCCGACTCCATCGATGCCACCCCCCTTGCCCTCGTCGTTCGCCTGACACCATTGTCTCGAACATTCATACGCACCGCGAGGGACATTTGAAATCTGTGGATAACTCTTCGACGTCGTCGCCGCGGGAACCACCAGCCTCAGGGCGCACCCGGGCGCCGTCAGCCCTCGCGGAACCCGTCGGACCTGGCGAGGCTGTGGTCATGGACGAGTTCACCGAGTACATCGCCGGCCTGGACGGTCCGGCCAAGGACGCCGTCGAGCACGTGCGGACCCGCGCACTCGAGCTCGTGCCTGACGCCGACGAGGGCATGAGCTACGGCATGGCCGCCCTGCGCTACCGCGGCAGCCCGCTCATCTCGGCGCGCGCCACCGCGAAGCACATCGGGCTCTACCCGTTCAGCCCGCCCGCGATCGACGCGCTCGCACCCGACCTGGACGGCTTCTCGACGTCGAAGGGCACCGTCCGGTTCACACCGGACAACCCGCTGCCCGACGACGTCCTGGACCGCCTCGTCCTGTTCCGGCGCGACGAGATCGATGCCATGCGGTCGCGCTGACGACGCCCGCCGGCCCAACGCGTTCCGGCCCAGCGCGTTCCGGCTCAGCGCTCCCGGGCTGCGCCCTCGGGCTCCAGGACGCTGGGCGTGCCGCGGGTCAGCCACAGCACCACCCGGTCGACGGCCCACAGGACCGCGAGCGCCGGTCCGGCGAAGTGGGCACCGGCGAGCCAGCACAGGTACCCGACGCCGCCGAAGAGGATCGCCTCCAGGAGGACCTGCGACCACGGCGGGATCGCCACGACAGCCTTCGGCGAGAGGAACGTCGCCCAGAGCGCGATGACGCTGACCGGCGCGAGCAGGACGACGGCGGCGCGCCATCCGCCGTCGGCCAGGGTCCAGGCGGCGTAGCCGGCTGCGGCGGCCAGGGCGAGCTCAAGGAGAAAGCGCACGAGGAGCGCGGTTGTTCTCACGCGCGCAAGAGTACGGACCGCACCGGGGCGGGCAACACGAATAGCTCCCGTCAGACGTGAGGACGACGCCGATCCCGATCCCGCTGTCACGTTTCGCGCGGCTGTCCCGTCATGGGGGCATGACGCGAGAGCATGTCCGCATGACGGATCCCCAGGCCTCGCCAGGCCGCCCGACAGGTACGGACGAACCGGAGCCCCAGCAGACGGAGCAGCCCGGTGCGCCTCAGCCCGGTCCGCCGCAGCCCGCCCCACCCCAGCCCGGCGCGTCGTTCCTGGACGACGCCGCGCTGGAGCGCCTCCGTCCGCTGTCGTTCACGGTGGCGTACCGGATGCTCGGCAGCGTCGCCGAGGCGGAGGACGTGGTGCAGGAGGCGCTGACGCGTGTCTCCCAGGCACCCGACGTGCGCAACCCGGACGCGTTCGTCACCACGGTCACCACGCGGATCGCCATCGACGTGCTGCGCTCGGCGCGGGTCCGGCGGGAGTCGTACGTGGGTGAGTGGCTGCCCGAGCCGCTGGTCGGCGCGGTGCCGTACCTCCCGGTGGCGATGGGCGTTCCCGCGCCCGACGTCGCGAGGCACGCCGAGCTTGCCGACGACCTCTCGACCGCGTTCCTGGTGCTGCTGGAGACCCTCACCCCCACCGAGCGGGCGGCGTTCCTGCTGCACGACGTGCTCGGCTTTCCGCACAGCGAGGCCGCCGGGGTGATCGGCACCAGCGAGGTCGCGGCGCGGCAGCTGGCATCGCGTGCCCGACGCCGGATCGCGGCGAGCGCCCCGGCCCGCGTCCCGGCCGCGACGGAGACCCGGACACGGGCCCACGCACAGGCACAGGCACCCACGCAGACACAGACACAGACCCAGACCGCCTCACCGCGCAGCACCACGGACCGGGCTCGGGCCGAGCAGCTCGTGTCCCGGTTCCTGGCCGCGTGCGAGGAGGGTGCGGTGGACTCGTTCCTCGAGCTGCTGACCGAGGACGTCGTGCTCACGGGCGACGGCGGCGGGAACGTGCCGCAGGGCATGTCGATCGTCCGGCCGGTCGCCGGACGGGTGACGGTCGCCCGCATGCTGGCTTCCTTCATCAGCCGGGGCGCGCCGCTCCACTTCGAGCGCGCGCTCGTGGGCGGCGAGCCGGGTCTCCTCATCGTGGCGGACGACGCCGTGGGCGGTGGCCTGATCGGCACCTGGTCGTTCGAGGTGTCGGACGGTCTGCTCTCGGGCATCCGCGGGGTTATCAACCCGCGCAAGCTCGGGCACCTGGGGCCGCTCGCGGACCTCGACCGGCTTCAGGCCGCTCTCCGGAGCGCGCTGGAGGCCCGGACCGCGGCCCGGCGCGCCGCAGCGCAC
>NZ_JBHVEG010000075.1:0-28345 GCF_042802395.1 Promicromonospora sp. NPDC057488 | reverse complement strand
GGGCCAGCACTGCGACTACTGATTCACTCGATGTCGATCATCTGTTCGGTCACTCCTCGTCCGGCACGCGTCCCGCGGCTGTTGCTATCGCCATGCCGAGCTCGCGACGCCGCCGGATCAGCAGCGCACCGATGCCGAGCAGGAGCACTGTCGCGGTCACCAGCGTGGCTACATCTGCGCCGGTCGAGGCAAGGAGGCCGGAGTCGTTCCCGCTGCCGGAAGTGGAGCCGCCGGTCGAGCCCGTCCCGGCGCCGTCACCATCTCCCCCGCCCGCAGACGTGGCCACGACCTGGAACTGAGCAGCTGCCGAGTCCCCGATGGTCGTGCTGGCGGCGATACCGATGTGCGTCCCCGTCGCGAGGTCGGACGGGACCGTAAACGTCCACTGCACCTCACCCGACTCGTCCGCGGCGACCGCCGGTAGCCGGAGCGACGTCGAACGGACCGTCCCGACCACCATCTCGCCGGGCTCGAAGCCCGAGGCGTAGAAGGTCTGGCTGGCCCCGGGGGCCACCGTCTCCTCCTCGAACCACGCGCTCAGGACGCGGGCACCAGGCCCGGCCACCGTGATCGGCACCTCGGCACCGTCGCTGCCGTCCTCCGGCTCACCGACGATGACGTGCACACCGGGCTCGGCGTCCTCCGGGACGGTGATCGTGACGGTGAACCCGCACGACTCGTCCGGCACCACCGTGACCGGCTCGCCGACAGGCTCGCCCGAGGCGTCGGTCAGGGTGACCGTTACCTCGACGCCGGCGGGGAAGCCCGTGCCGGTGACCGTCACCTCGCCTCCCGGCTCGACGGTGGTCGGGTCGGCGACCAGGGCCGGGTCGGTGCACTCCTCGCCCGGACCCGCGCCGGAATCCACGACGAGCGCGGCCTCGGCCGGGGTACCGGTCGTGTCGTCCGTGGCGACCACGGTGTGGTCGCCCGGCTCTGCGTCCTCCGGCACGACCAGGTCGGTCGTGAAGGCGCCGTTCTCGTCGGTGTCCACGGTGACGGGCTCACCGACGGGGTTGTCGTCGGCGTCCGTGAGCTGCACCGTGGCCGTCGCGTCCGGCGTGAAGCCCTCGCCGGTCACCGTCGTCGTGCCGCCCGGGGCGACCTCCGACGGGTCGACCGTGACTGCCGGCGCGATGTCCGCACCCTCGACGGTGAGCGGCGCCGTGGCACCCTCGCTGCCGTCCTCGGGCTCGGCCACGACCTCGTAGTCGCCCGGCTCGGTCCCGTCGGGGATCGGGTACGGGGTGGCGAAGGAGCAGGTGTCGTCCGGCGTGACCACGACCGAGTCGCCCACCGGGTTGCCGTCGGCGTCGGTGAGCTGGACCGTCACGTCCACGCCGGCCGGGAAGCCGGTGCCGACCACCGTGACGTCCGTGCCCGCTGGGGCGGACGACGGGGTCACCGTGAGCGCGGGGGCCGACTCGCACTGCTCGGCCGCGGTGATCACGGTCAGCGGCGCCTCAGCCGGGGTGCCCGTGGTGTCGTCGGTGGCGACCACCGTGAGGTCGCCGGGCTCGGCGTCCTCCGGGACTACGAGCGGCGTCGTGAAGGCTCCGTCCGCGTCCGTGTCGACCGTGACCGGGTCACCGACGGGGTATCCGTCGGCATCGGCGAGCTGGACCGTCGCGGTCGAGTCCGGCGTGAAGTCCTCGCCTGTGACCGTCGTCGTGCCGCCCGGGGCGACCTCCGACGGGGCGACCGTGATCGTCGGGTCGATCTCGGCCGCCGGGTCCAGGACCACCAGGTCGTCGGTGGCGAACACGTCGGTCGAGAAGTCCGTGCCCGTGGCCACGTAGCCCGTCGGTGCGGAGTCCTCCGGCAGTGTCACCACGTACTCGAAACCGCCCTCCGCGTCTGTCGGGATGTCATCCGCGGTGTAAAGGAAGTCCAGGTCCCTGGCGATCTCCAGGTTCACCGTCGAGTCCGGCGTGTACCCCGCACCCGTCACGGTGACCTCGTCACCCGGGAACGCCTCGGACGGTTCGACCGTCAGGGTCGGCTCCAGCGGGAGCACCACCAGGTCCGTGTTCGCGGTCAGGTCCTCGGCGTCGGTACCGGTCACGATGTAATCCGTCGGGTACGAGTCGGCGGGCAGAGTCACCACGTGCTCGAAGCCGCCCTCCTCGTCCGTCGGGATCGCGCCGGCCGTGTACAGCACGCCCAGGTCGCTCACGATCTCCAGGTCCACGGTCGAGTCCGGTGTGTAGCCGGTACCCGTGACCGTGACGTCCTCGCTCGCGTGCGCCTCGGCCGGCTCCACCGTGATCGTCGGACCGTCGCCGGCACCCTCGACGGTGAGCGGTGCCGTGGCACCCTCGGTGCCGTCCTCGGGCTCGGCCACGACCTCGTAGTCACCCGGCTCAGCATTCTCCGGGATCGCGTACGGGGTGGCGAACGAGCAGGTCTCGTCCGGGGTCACCACGACGGGCTCGCCCACGGGGTTGTCGTCGGCGTCCGTGAGCTGGACCGTCACGTCGACGCCGGCCGGGAAGCCCGTGCCGACCACCGTGACGTCTTCACCCGCTGGCGTGGAGCTCGGCGTCACTGTGATCGCCGGGGCCGACTCGCACTGCTCGGCCGCCGTGATCACGGTCAGCGGCGCCTCGGCCGGGGTGCCCGTGGTGTCGTCGGTGCCGATGACGGTGAAGTCGCCCGGCTCGGCGGCCTCCGGGACCACGAGCGGCGTCGTGAAGGTACCGTTCTCGTCGGTGTCGACGGTGATCGGGTCACCGACGGGGTTGCCGTCCGCGTCCGTGAGCTGGACCGTCGCGGTCGAGTCCGGCGTGAAGCCCTCGCCGGTCACCGTCGTCGTGCCACCCGGGGCTACCTCCGACGGGGCCACCGTGATCGTCGGGTCGATCGCCGCGGCAGGGGTCACCGTCAGCGGCGCCTCCGCGGGAGTGTCCGTCGCATCGTCCGTGCCGACCACCGTGTAGTCGCCCGGCTCGGCGCCCTCCGGGACGCAGAGCTCGGTGGTGAAGGCACCATTCTCGTCGGTGTCGACGGTGATCGGGTCACCCACCGGGTTGCCGTCCGCGTCCGTCAGCTGCACGGTCGCCGTCGAGCTCGGCGTGTAGCCCGTGCCCGAGACCTCCGTGCACTCGCCCGGAGCCACCTCGGTCGGGTCGACTGTCAGCTCCGGCGTGACGGCCGGGGCGTCGGTCAGCGTCAGCGGGGCCTCCGCCGGGGTGCCCGTGGTGTCGTCCGTGCCGACGACGGTGTAGTCGCCCGGCTCGGCGTCATCCGGCACCACGAGCGGCGTCGTGAAGCCGCCGTCGGCGTCGGTGTCGACCGTGACAGGGTCACCGACCGGGTTGCCGTCGGCGTCGGTGAGCTGCACCGTCGCGGTGGCATCGGGCGTGTAGCCCGCGCCGGTCACCGTCGTGGTGCCGCCCGGCGCGACCTCCGCCGGGTCCACGGTCAGGGTCGGGGCGATGGCCGCGAGGTCGCAGGCGTCGACGCGCACGCCGGCGTTGCCGAGCCCGATCCGGCCTGCGTCGGCCGACTGCACCAGGCCTAGGCTGAGTGCGGACACCTCGACCTGGCCGAGCAGTTCGTCGCCGCCCGCCGTGGTGCAGTTGGCCGTCTCCTGGTAGTTGATCTGCAGGGAGACGAACTGCACCAGCACGTCGAACACGGGCGACAGTGCCGCCCCGATAGTCGAGGTGATGCCCGACTTCAGGTCGTTGATCAGCAGGTCGAAGATCTGGTCGCCCTCGTCGCTGATGACCAGGTCGTAGACCGCGCCGAAGATCGGCGCGGCGGCGTTGCCCAGGCCGTTGATCGTGGTGGCCAGCAGGGTGCCGGTGACCGCCTGCGTGCCGGTGCTGTTGTTCACGACCTGCGGGAAGTCGCCGTTCACTGCGTCCGCCAGCGGCACGGACCATGACACGTCGAGGGTGCCGAACGGGGACTCGTCGAAGAACGCGATGTTGATCGTCACCGCGTTCAGGGAGTCCTCGATCGCGCCGATCATGATGCGCGTGGCCTCCTGCATGATCTCGTGCACGCCCTCGGCGATCTGGGGGTACGTCTGGTCGTCCAGCACCTCGTAGTTGGGCGCCAGGCCGTTCATGCCGACGTCGTCTCCACCGCCCCAGGGGTCGTTGCCCTCGACCAGGTGCTCCAGGTGGAGCTGGAGCTCACCGGTGGAGAAGTCGATGGTCACGAGCTGGTTCGCCGAAGTGATGGGCTCGCCCACCACCGACTGGAAGAGCGTCTCCTGCATGTTCGAGTCCACCGTGACCGTCGGCTCCGGGATGCCCGGGACCGCCGACAAGAGCGCGGTCAGCTCCGACACGTCGAAGGTGTCGTTGACCAGCGTCTCGATCTGCGAGTCGACGGCGCCGCCGATGTCGAAGATCGTGGCGGCGGCGTCCTCGATGACGGGCGAGTGGAGCAGGAGGGTGCCGTCGCCGAGCCGGTACTGGCCCGGGCCGGTCACGCCGCCGTCGGGGTCGAGGATCACGCCGTCCTCGGCGGTGACCTCCGCGGCCAGGGCGCCGAGCTCGATCGTGAGTTGGTCGACTACGGCGTCGGAGATCCCGTCGACGCCGGCAAGTCGGGCCAGCGACAGGACGTCGAGGCTCGCCGTGCCGAACGCGTCCTGCGCCCCGTCGAGAGTGACGCCGCCGTCGGCGCCCAGCAGGCCGGACACGGCGTGCGCGTCGGCCGGCCCGGATGCCTCGCTCGTGCTGGCGAGGGCACCGATCTGGCCGAAGTCGAGGAACTGGTCCACCGGGAGCTGGAGGTCACCGAGCGCGAGCACTTGCGAGCCCAGGACTTCGACGTCCAGGTTCTCCGTGTTCGGGCCCGGGTTGCTCACGGACCCTGCGTCGGACGTCGCCGCGCCCAGCAGCGCCTGCTGCATCAGCTCGGCCGCCAGCACGCTGGCCGCAGCCTCTGCCGGCTCGTCGGGGTAGTTGTCCACGGCCGCGGCGGGAAGACCCGCCGTCGTTGCGATCAGGGCTGAGGCGGCTACCACGGCGAGGCCACGGCGCCACCTCGCGCCACCTCGTCTCCTGGTACGACCTGTCGGCACATGCGTCGGAATCACGAAGATCACTCCTCACGTTCGCGCGTCTCGTGACGGCTTCTGGGGACTGCAGGCCGCGACGAGAATGCTGCGGACCCGGTCTCAGAAGACACACGTTCCCGAGTGCCTGCCACGCGTAATGAGGAATCGTGCACGGGCGCAGTGCAATGCAACGGCGAATGCCTTCATGCAATGTGAGACATTCCGGGATGTCATTGGCTAGACGGCTGGGGACAGCACACAGTGCGCCGAAAACCAAGGATAGGAGTGGGTGAAAAATGCGTCGACACCTGTCTCGCCAGTCCGTGGAGCGGATGCACTGTGACGCGCCCGTTCCCGGCAGCCGGTCGGGTCGACGTCTCGCGCAATTCACCCGATGCCATATGCTCCCCACAGGATGCTCCGGCAGGTATTCAAGGGGCCTTCTTGAAAGGAACGAAACGTGGGTCCAGAAAGCGGACCGGTGGTTTCGGCGGCCTCGGACTCCTCCGGGCGGGCGCCGACCGCGGGCAACAGGGGGCTGGGCCGGGTGGTCCACGGGCGGGATCGCGAGATGCGGTTGATCGGAGCAGTCGCGACTGGTCTGGACCCAGAGATCCTGGTCGCAAGTGGTCTCAGCGGAATCGGCAAGAGTGCCACGGTGCTGGCCGCGCTACACCGCATCGACGCTCACTCATCGTCCGTTCGCGTCGTGCGCTCCTGCTCGGCACGCCCCTACGCGCACGGACTGGTGGGCCAAGGCGGGATGGACCTTGCGAAGTATGCCAAGCCTCTGCCCTCGGGTCCCGGCTATGAACTCGACGTCGTTGGCCTTCTGGAAGCGATTGCTGCCGGCATCGAACTGGTGCCGACGGGCCCTCGGCTGCTGTTCGTCGATGACATCGAGGTGCTTTCACCACAGCGGACCGCGTGGCTGCAGCGGCTGAGCGAAGCCGCGTACGAGCGTGACTGGCGGATCGTGGCTGCTGCCCGGCAGGTCACAGCAACAGCACTGTCCGACGACATCGAGGTACTTGATGTGGGGCCGCTCGACGAACAGGCGCTGCGCCTCTTGCTGGACGCCGAGCTCGGCCAGCCGGTCGCCGCCGACGTCGCGGGCGGGCTGCTCCGATGGAGTGCCGGGAACCCGCGGATCGCCCTTGAGCTCGCTGATGGACTCAGTCCGGCCCAGCAGCGGGGCGACTCAAAGTGGCCGGGACCACAGAACGTGGGGCCGGCGGCCCGGCGCGCGTACCGGGAATTCCTTGATGGGTCTGGCACGACCGGCGGCGGGAGTCCGGACCGTTATCCGCTCTTGGCCCTCTTGCGCGACGAGGTCTTACCACCATCCTCCGACGAAACGAGACAGGCCGAGTTTGCCGGGTCCGCGACAACGGCCCAGGCGATCCTTGAAGGCCTGCACCTGGACGATGTAGCCAAGGCCGCCGGAGTGGGCGCGGAGCCCCGAGCGGCAGCCCGCGCGGTGGGTGTGACGCTCCTGACCGGATCCGTCTGGGGCCACGACGGTTCCGACCGGTGGACACCGCCCGGAACGGAGTGGACAGACTTTCTTTGGTGGAGCGATCCAAGTGACGTCGCTCCGGCAACGCGCGCCGCCGGCGCACGCGCTGCTCTCGCGCTGATCGACCTGGAACACACCGGTCGCCTATCCGATCCCGTCGGGCTCCGCGCAGACCTCGGCCAGATCGGATCCATAGCGGATCCGCATTGGGTGGGCTTGTGTGTCCAGGTACGTGGCTGCCTGCTCCTGGGCGACGCGTCTGGTGCGCGTCGGCTCTTGAAGGAGAGTCCCGCAACGCCTGAGGGCAGGTCGGTCGCGGAGCTCGTGGCCAGGGACCTCGCGGCGGCCAGATTAGCGATGTTCGATGGCCGTGCCCAGGACGCCCGAGCCCACCTCGCCAGTGCGACGGACCTGCGTCCCAGCATCCAGGACTGGCTTCCAGTACAGGGGCTGCGCACAGCCACGGTGGCCATGCTGGAGGGGCAGGCGCCGAGGACAGACCCGCCTAGCCCGACTGGTGTGTGGTCGACCCGGGCTCTGGGTGAGTTTGCTGTTGACGTCGGCGCCGCCCACCTGGCTGTCGGACACGTCGAGCAGGCCGCCAAGTTCTTCACGATAGGACTCGAGCGCTGCGCTTGGCCATATCGTGGGCGAGCTCAGGTGCGGGCCGATTTGGTCGAGGCTGCGGCGGCCCTCGACCTGACCCACGAAACTTCGGTGCGCCAGCTCCATGGGTTGATTGACCCACCTCTCTCGCCTGACGAGTGGGCTGACCCTGATGCGGCTGCGGCCCACGAACGAATGCTCGCCGCCATGTCCCGCGAGGGCCGGCCGGGAAGCGTCGATGAATGGCTGCCGGTCTCTCTGCCCCCGATCTCGCCGTGGCAGCGCCTGCGGACGCTGATCGCCTACGGCAGATACGGCCTGATCCACGACGCCCACGCCGATGCTGCATCCGCGCTCCGAGATGCCCGTGCCCTCGCGCTGGTGGCAGGAGTGCCTGGCTGGAGTCTGGCGATCGATGCCTGCCTCTCGGAGCACGGCATGCCGCGAGAGCACATCTGGGACCAGCTGAACGAGGACGAACGAGAGATCGTCCGGCTTGCACTGCACGGAACCACCAACGCGCAGATCGCCGAGATCGCCTACGTCTCACCCCGTACGGTCGCAAACCGCTTCAGCCAGATCTATACCTCACTGCGCGTGCGGGATCGACGAGGACTGCTCGAGCTGGCCAACTCCTCCCCGCCTCCGTGGCTCGCCGATCAGGTTTGACGCGCCCTGAGAGTCCCGGGAGGGGTCCCTGGTGCGGTTCAGTACGCTCCCCCGCATGAGCAGCGAAGAGCGGTACAGGGTCTACAAGGTGGGCCCGGCGATCAAGAAGCTCTATCCGGTGTGGCTCATGGGTGCGATCGGCTTCGGGCTGGTCCTGATCGCCAACATCTGGACCTGGGTGATCATCGGGATGGCGTCATGGCTCTGGACACCGTTGAGCATCGCCGTGCTGGCGTCACTGGCATTCGGTTACTTCGGGACCAAGGAGAGCTGGACGCTCACGACGCCCGACTACATCGAGACGCGGACGCTGACCAGGACCCGGCAGACCGCCTGGCCCGATGTCAAGAACATCGAGGTCAGGGGCAAGGCCAAGACGGGTCGACGGGTCTTCGTCCGTACCGCCTCCGGTGAACAGTTCCGCCTGCCGCACGTGGACTCCGGCGGCTTGGAGTCGTCCTTCGACGATGAAGTGACGGCCCTGCGCAGCCTGTGGGAGCAGCAGCGCGGTTGATCGCATGGCCTCACGGGTGTCACACGAGAGGCCAAGCACGACCACCCGATTGGGCCGTCGGTCGGTGCCAAGAGACGCCTCGGGTGTCGCGACGATCGGAGAGAGACGATGAAGTGGTTGGTTGCCGGTGCGATCGTGGTGGTCGACATGGCCCTGGCAGTCGGTGCGGCCTATGGGACCTGGCTGCTCCTTTGGTACATGGAGCCACTGGCCGTGAACGTGGTGCTGATCGTCGTGGTTCTGCTGGTCGTCGGTGTGCCGGTCTGGGGCGGCATCGTGGTCTCACGACGAGTCGGTCTCGCACGCGACACGGCGATCGTGGTGAGCCTTCTTGGCCCACTCGGAGTCGGGCTCTTCTTCCTGGCCCTGACGACCATCGGTGCCGGGATCGCCGTCCTCAGGGCGTGGCCGGTGATCCTGGCCGTGCTGGTCGCCAGCGCGGGCGGTGTGGCGCTGGCCACGCGGCCTCGGAAGACGGTCGTCGCGGAGGCTGACGTCGACTGACGTCAGCCTTGGGCGGCGAGGCCCGGGGCGGCCGACGGTTCACACCACCGCCTCGGTGACCTCACCCTTCGGCGAGATGATCACAAGCCGCGCGTCGATCTGGTTCACGAGCCCGAGCAGCCCGGCCCTGCGGGTCTCGACCAGAACCACCGCTCCGCCCGACGGCGTGGTGCGTGCTGCGGCGACCCTGGTCACGTCGTCGACCCGGTGCTGCTCGCTGCCCGTGACCGCGTCGAGGACGACCAGCCGGGACAGGACGCTCTCGACGTCCATGCCGACCAGGGCCGCGACCACGCCGCTGCCGGGGGCCAGCGGGGTGGATGCCGAGACCGGCCAGTCGATCGCGCACACGTCGGGCGTGACGACTCCCGACGCCGAGCTCACGAGCACGCCGGCACGGTCGGTGCCCAGCGGGTAGAGCGCGCCGCGTGGGTACCCGTCGACCACGAGCTGGCGGCCGGGCGTACCGGCGGGCCTCCCTGGCGGCACCGTGATGCCCTGCTCAGCTCCGCCGACCATGACGCTGGGCCACGGCGCGGTGCTCGGGTCTGCATCCGCATCCCGACCTCGAGGACGCCGCCTCGCACGACGGACAACGACCTACCGTCCAGGTGAAATACGTCGACACGAACGAGGGCGGGCTCTGGATCACGTGGCGCTGGGAACATGCACTCCACCAGCCACGCATCTAGGGCATCCAACCACGACAACTCGAGGAAGCGCTCGACGCACTTCGCGCGGCCGCTCCCACAGCACTCGGCACAGCTGCGCTCACGGACCGTCCTCGGCGACCTCGAGTAGGAAGGACACATGACCTGGGCGCTCGCGGCCGCCCTACGCCCCGCGCCCCTCGGCCGCGAGCTCAACCACTACCTGCAGCTCGGCCTACGCCCACACCTGCGGGTCCAGGCATCCCCGGCGCTCGCCGCCGTCTCGTGGGAGGCGCCACGTGCGGGCCGGTATGCGCTCGCCACGAGCACGCACGTGACCGACGGCCCGAGGCACGGGAGCGCGCCCGGCTCATGGAGGGCACGCACCGCCCGCTCCTCGCCGCCGACATCGCGCTCGACGACTCCTGGATGGTCCCGTCCCGAGTGGCATTGATCGGCTGCTCCTCCGGAGGTGACGCGGCCTATGTCGACCCGACCGGGCTTGCCGTGGCCTTCACGATCCGCGGTGCGCAGTACGTCACGGCAGCCCGGTGGATCCTACCGACCGACACAAGACTCGCCACCCTGGCATTGCCACCCCCGGCTCCGGCACCCGGTGACAACGGCACCCTCCAGAACCTGACGCGCGCCGTCGTCGCCGTGAACGCAGCGCACGAGGCCACGGACCCGGTCGCGGCGCTGTGCACGTGGCAGCGGGCGCAGGCCGACGCGTGAGAGCGCACGGGCGACCCCGCGTACTCCCGCATCATCTGGGCCGCGTTGACGACGGCCTGGAGCCCGCCCGCCGGCACCCAGGTACGGGGCCAGCGGTAGACCGCTCCTCGTCAGAGGGGCCGGCTCCGTAGGAGCCGTTCGGGCCCTGCTCGCACGGAGAGCGCGGGCCGCCCGAGCAGCTCCTCCAGCCCAGGGTCGGTGACAGCGAACTCCCCGTGCCGAGTAGCACGGAACATGCTCGCCAGCACGTCGAAGTGCGTTCTGGCACCACGGGCATACAGGACGGCTTGCTGCCCCCGCGATTGTCTCGATCAGCGAGAGATTTCGCCGAGCGACGGCGTGTGTTGGATCTTCCTTGCGAGGGGCACTGCGTGAGTGAGGAGATCTCGCTCGGGCTGTTGTACGACCAGGCACTGGTGTTGTTCGAGTAGTTGGCTCACACCGGTTCTGGCGAGCGGCCAGCGACGTTCGCATGCTTGGACGGCTGTCGAGGAGATCACGCACGAGCGCGGCCGCGGTGACGACGCAGTGTCGCGGACCGCCACCGTGCCGAAGGCCCCCGTGGTCACGGCCACGGGCACCGACGGCAAGACAGAGGTGACCCGGACGAGGTAGACCGCTGCGGCCGCGATCGCTGCAGGACGCCCGCTCGCTCCGGCGGGCGTTCCCCACATCAACCTCTCGCCACGGTCGTCGAGGTCAGGCTGCACCTCCCGGATGACACCGGGCGAGATCGCGTTCACGGTCACTCCAGAGGGGCCGAACTCGGCCGCCCAGGAGCGGGTCAAGGTCTCGATCGCCCTGGTCGATCGCTTTGACGGTGCCGTCCGCCATCAGCACGCTCCGTCGACCCGGCAAATGAGCAACCGGGCCCAGAGACACGCTGCTTCAGACTCGCTACGGCACTGGAGATTCGCTGCCGGGCAGCATCTGCAGCAACAGTTGCCTTGTTACGTGTTACCGCCGCTGTCACCTGGAAAGAAGACTCCACAACGACGTCGTCGCCCACGAGACCCTCAAGCTCACTCACGATGTCGCTCATGTCGCTCTCGTCTTTCTCGGTGACCTGAGAAAGCTGGAATCGGAGCCGCAGGCGCGGCCCATCCACCTCGACACCGACGGCGAGGGCGTGCTCAGGGATCTGTCCTCGTGAAGCCGCCGCCGTCTGAGCGATCACGTAGTTCTCCCAGACCGGCGCTCGGCCGAGGTCTTCTGGCGTCGGCAGGCTCATGGCGTCCATTCAGGGTTGTAGGGAACGACGCTCGGAGACGAAGAGCCTTTGATCAAGAACACGCTCGTCGCTTGATCCGGGAAACCGGCGCCCGGATTGTGGTTGAACCCCGTGATGCCGGGGACGCGCACGACGTCGGCTGCGTTGATGCCATGCGCGGCGAAGGAATCGCTGGGGTGGATCCGTGCACGGGTCAGGGATTGGCCCAGATGCAAGGCTGGGGCATAGCCCTGGGGGATCGCGGACGGCAAGCGGAGGCGGTCGACCGGGACTGGTAGCAGTTCGCCGTCTACGCCTGCGGTGCGGGCTCCATGACTGGAAGCTGGTCGGCGAACGCGTGCTCGCGGGCCTGTGGGATGACGATGCTGAGCTCCTGGCCGTCGGTCGTGACCGCCTCCCAGACGGGAGTACCCGGGTCAAGGAAGAAGAGGTCGGTCTTGTTGCGCGGGCGGGGCTCCCGACTACGCAGGGTCAGGGCCAACGGATCACTGCGGGCTTGACCCACACCAGCCGGCCGGACTCGTCGACGCTGACCTTGGCCTTGACCCACTTCTTCTGCCGCGCCAGCCCGGGAGCCTTCCCGGAGCGCGCCCAGACGATGACCTGCACGACGCCGGAGCCGGACCGCTTGGCTGCCGTCCGCCGGAAGAGCCACTTCGCCACGACGGCGGCGAGGGAGATACTGATGACAATACTGAGGATGAGAACAACTTCGTCCGACATACCTGTTCCGTGACACTAGAGAGATTCTGACCACCGCGACCAGGGATCACCAAAGTCGTTGCGGCGAGAACTCCGGACGCAACCACAGATAGTTGGACCGCGATGCCTAATTGAGTATCTTGTGTAGCCGTATAGAAATAAACAACTCGGCAGACCCACTATCACCAACCCGCCACGCGGGCCGCGTGGGCAGCAATCCGATCCCGTATAGCAAAAGTTCCGACAATGGCAGTTATTCTGGCACTGTAAAGCAGTGACAGCCCTGATGGAGCCTGAAATGCCTCCCAATCCCGATCAAGCCATCGCATCTCGATCCCCTCGAGAGTGTCATCAAGTTCCAGACCAGGCACACCGCCGCTTTTTTCGATCAAGCTATCGAGCGAGCCCCAGAAATCCGCGGCCACCGTTCGAATATGCCGTGCGCGATCCGGGATCGGAGCATGTGCTATATAACCGCACAAGATCGCCACCGTATGAACATAGTATTCCCTGTCGAGGAAGACCACCTGCGAAGGGCCCAGCCTCGTCGAGCACTCTTCGATTTCGCCGAGAGCCTGATCATATTCAGCCCTCTCATGCGCAGATATGGCAGAAGTGAAGGCAGAAACCGCAGTCGCCAGGGTTCCGTCCACCCGCTGAATCACAGGAGTCATTCGGAACAGACTCAGCGCTCCAACGAATCCCACCCTGTCAACAAATGGGTGCACGACCCGCTGAAAAACGCCCATAGGCTCACGATCCCCAATTGCCCGCCCGAGCAATCACCCCCGCTAAGGCAGAACGTCTAGGGTAGTCGTTCACGACGACGTTACACATCGCCGTGTACTCAAGACCTGGGTCTCGCGCGGCTTCCAACTCAACTCGATCACGGTCGAGAATACCCGATTCAACAGACTCGAGGGACGGTCGAAAGTCCAAGCTGCCCAATTCTCCTTCAAGACCAGACGCACCAATCAAGTCGTCACAGGTCTGCCAGAATTCCAGAGACAGATTTCGGACATCATCCATCCTGCTCCTGGTGAATTTGAACGTCGGGAGGCAGGCCAGTGCAGCCACCTCACCGGCAGAAATCCTCATGTAACGCGGACTTCCTTCCTCGGCTTCACGCGCGGCCATCGCGGCCACTCTAGCCATCTGGAAATGCATCCAACGCTCGGGCATGTTTCCCCGCAAGGAAATCGCAGCAATGCGTGTCAACCGATTCGATCCACGCTTGCTAAAGCTAGAAATTATGGGCGCCATGCGGAGTATGGAAAGCCCCGCCATGAGACCTGGAATGTCGTTAGCCACCGATCATAACCCTAAAGCGCGTATTTCCCGTCCTTGAATACCCCCACCCGACGCCGAAAACCGCCTTTCGTAGATTTTTCTCGACCGCCTGCGCCATACAATTTGGGCAAATTCGAGTCGACGATGCCATCTCAACAATCTTCCAATCCTTGCCGAGGTTATTCATAATAGTTGCCTCCGCGTGCCCCTTCCCCTCGAAAAAGATCTCACTCTGATGCAGGGGGTTCCCTTCGCCGTCCCAACTCTTGTGAATCCGTGTCCGATTGGTGGCGACCCAGTTTTGAGTGACAATCGCGCCGTCGTCGCCGACACGCTGAACGCGCGCAACCGCCACCGTATTCTTCCATCCGGGCAGTTCTTTGGCGAGAGCATTCGCACGGTTCAGAAGCAGGCTGCAGTTGTGAACGAGCACCGCATCGGCAACAGGCGGCCCACGAGTGCTTCCTGCTCCGATGTCAGCGCCCGCCGCGACCACCGAATAGGTGTGCAGCCCCTGAACCGTCAGGTTCCAGGCCGGCTCGAACGCCACCTCCTCGGTCAGGACAGCATGGACCTCCATGGTCCCACCGTCTGCGGTGAGTACCAGCTCGCCCGGGTCGAGCTCGTCGGCACGCTGGAACTCGCGTTCCGTCTGCGACCAGAATGGGTGGTCCTCCGTGGTCCGGATCTCCCGCCGTTCACCCGCCGACGTCGTCAGCACCAGCGTGAGCACCACGTCGTCGTGCCCATGAGTAGCCTCGACGCGCTTGGCTTCCTTCTCCCCCGTCTCCGGATCGGTCGCCAACACCTCGTCGCCCAGCTCGACTTGGTCGATCGCCTTGACAGTGCCATCCGCCATCAGTACGCCCGTAGAACCCGCGAACGAGCATCCCGCCCCTGTAATGCGCTGCTTCAGGCTCGACACAGCACTCGTGATCCGCTGTCGCGCCGCGGCTGCCGCTGCAGTAGCCCTGCTCCGCGAGACAGCGGCCGCCATCTGGGTCGCACGCTGAGTAGCAGCACTAGTCACGGACCTGATCGCGTTCGATGCCGCGGCAGTAGCCGTCGGCGCAATACGGCCGGCGATCGCACCCAGCGCCCCGCCTCCGATAGCCCCCGAAGCGGCACCCAACGCCGTCTCGCCCAGGAAGCTCTTCCAGCTGAACGGCTCTGTCTTCTGCACCTTGGTGCGCCACAGGTTCGAGACCGCACCACCGACTGCGCCAGCAGCGACAGCACAGCCGATCGACCCGGCTCCGGCTGTGATCGCCATGCACCCGGCGAACACAGCCACGCCAGCCACGCCGCCGATGATCGCGGCCTGGTGCTTCTTGACGAACCCGCCGACCGCCGACCCGGCCTTCTTGATCCCGTTGCCGATGTTGGAGAGCCACGACAGGCCCGACGGGTCGGAGTACGTCACTGGGTTGTTCCCGGAGTACACGTAGGCGTTGAACTGCGCCGGCGTCCCCGCGTCGAGCTGTGGGTCCACGCTCAGGAATCGCCCGATCACCGGGTCGTAGTACCGGGCGCCCAGGAGCACCAGCCCGGTACCCGTGTCCTCGACACCGCCCGCAGCGCCGAGGAATCGCCGGTCACCGGGCAGTCTCTCGGCACCGGTCAGCTCCTCCCCGGTGTCCGGGTCGGCCGTCGCCGGAGTGCGGTCGCCACCGAACGGGTCGGTGTACAGCCGCGTGACCGAGTCCCGCGTCCACACCGTGTTGGGCACAGCAGCCACAGGAGTGCCCTGCTGGTCACAGACCAACGAGGTGACACCACCAAGCCCCCGACCGTCGCGCACCGCGACGGTCTGACCGGCGAAGCTGTAATACCGCGTCGCCGCCACCACACCGGCAGGATCGACATGCACCTCCTGCCCACCGGGCAGGTACACGGTCGTGCCCGAGGCATCAGTGCGGGTGATCCGCTCACCCTCGGCGGAGTACACGTACGACGCCTCACCGGCCTCGGTGGTGTTCTCCCCCTCGGTACCCTCGCCGCTCGTCGCGACCGTGGCCAGCTCGCCCTCACCGTTCCAGCCCAGCAGCTGGGTCGTCTCCACGGCCCCATCACCGTCCAGGTCGTCCTCCACCTGACCGGGGTCGGACGTGTCGACCGGGTCGGAGAAGTTCCGCGTGGTCTGGTTGCCCGCAGTGTCGTAGGTGAATCCAGCCACGGTCTTGTGGGGTGCGCTGTCGATCGTCGCTGAGGGACCCGTCTGCTGGGTCATCGAGGTCACCTGGTGCGGCCCGGCGCCACCCCCGGCGTGCTGATAGTTCGTCCGCACGACGTTGGTGCCACCGTCGAGCAGGTGCTCGGTGAGCGACCTGCGGTTACCGAGCGCGTCGTAGGAGTACTCGTGCCAGTACGGGGCCGCGCTGTTGTCCGGGGTGCCGACATCGGCCGGGGTGACCGCACCGACCGACGCGGCGCACGTGCCGTCGACGTCGGTCCAGGCCCCCACCAGCCTGCCCAGGCCGTCGAGGTCGAAGCACTGGTTGTCGTCGTTGGCCCGCGGGTTCGTGCCGTCCCCGACAGCAGGCTTGTTACTGATCGAGCGCACGTTGCCCGCGTCGTCATACCCATAGGTCATGGCGACGTCCCGGCCGGAGAACCGCTCTCTGTCGAGGTTGATCCCGTCGAGCCGGCCCGAGGCGTAGTCCCAGTCGTAGGTGACGACGGCGCCGTAGGTGTTGCCCAGGTCCATCGCCAGCGGCTTGCCGTCGGCGGTGAACTGCGAGTCCGCCACGTACGTGCCCCAGCCGAACCCGCCGCCCATCCACACCGGCATGCCGGCATCGTCGTAGAACGTGGTCACGTGCTCCGCGCCCAGTACCAGAGCGCCAGCAGTCGATGCGCCCTCCACGGTCGCGGTCACACCGGGCAGCACCTGCTGCCGCACCGACCCATCCAGCCGGTACTCGTACGACGTCGTGAACTCACGCTCGTACAGCCCGGTCAGCCCCGGTAGGTCGTCCGGCAGCACCATAGTGGTCGACGTCGGACGGTAAGCGGTGTCGTAGGCGTCGACCTTCGTCGTGTACGACTTGCCGTCCTGGATCCGGGTCGAGCTGGACGCCAGACCGAGAGCAGGGCTTCCGCCCGGCCCCGGGGCGTCGTCGTAGGTCCACGACGAGCGCACCGTGCCGGCGCCGTCCGCGACCTGGGTCGAACGTCCGAGGTTGTCGTAGGAGTAGACGAGCGTGTTGGCCTTCTTGACCGCGTCGCTCGCACCGGACGCGTTGCCGTTCCCGTTGACGGTGCGAGAGACCTGTCCCACCTGGTCGTACTCGGTCGTCGTCGTCCCGGCGTCCGGATCTGTGGCCTTGATCTGGCGTCCGCCGAAGTCGTACCCGTACATCCAGGTGTTGTCGGCCGGGTCCTTCATCGAGGTGAGCTGGCCGAAGCGGTCGAACGCGTAGGTCGTCGCCTGGTACGACGACGCGGCCTCGCTCCTCGGGTTGAAGCCGGGCAGCGTCGACGGCTCGTACCAGTGACCGTCCGCAAGGTCGGAGGACACGGTCGGGCGGTTCTTGTGCTCCCAGAGCGCGGTGGTCCGGCCACGGCCGTCGGTCATGGTCGTCGTGGCGGTGCCGCCGTCCGGCGGAACGACCGTGGTGTACGGGGCGTCGTACCGCGTGACCGTACGGGACTCCTCGTTGAGGTGGTTGTCCTCCAGCCCCCGGTAGAAGATCTGGTCGACCACGCGACCGGCACGGTCGTACGAGTAGACCGTGGCCGAGGGTGCGACCAGCGTCGGCTGGACCGGCTTGTTCGACACGACTCCCGTGGCGTACTGGGTGCCGGACTCCTTCCACACCCGCCCGGCCGTGTCATAGAACACCTGCGTGACCCGACGTCCTCGGGTCGCAGCGTTGTCCTGCCGCTTCTCGCCGGTGTCGAGGACCTCGTCCTGGGTCTGGAAGACCCGCATCAGGCCGTCGTAGAACTCCGCGGTGGCGTGCTGGACCGGCTTGTCGTCGCTGTCCGCGCCGAGCGTGCGGGTCAGCACCACGTTCAGGCCGTTGGTCCGCGTGGTGTATTCGTACGCGACCGAGGGGAGCGAAAGGCCGGCGTGCTCCGGGTAGACGACGGTCCGCATCCGACCGAGGGCGTCGTACGTCCCGGTGGTCGACTGCCCGTTGGCGTCCTCGCTCGACGTCATGAGCCCGGTGACCTTGTTGAACGTCACCGAGGACGACATGGTCGCCTTCGGGCCGCTGCCGTCTGGATCGGGCGTGGTCGTCTTGACCGTCGTGGGGATCACCGCGGCGGCAGGTGTGTACTCGGTGCTCGTCTCGGCACCGGTGATGTCCTTGACGCTGGTCACGCGCCCGTAGGCGTCGTAGCCCAGCGTCTGGGTCGTGACGTATCCAGTGCCGGAGCCGTTGCCGACCGTGGCTGTGGCCCGGTCCAGCTTCGGGTCCAGGCCGCGCACGGATGTCGCCATTCCGAGGTCGTTGTAGGTCGTGACCTGGTCGCTGATCACGTCACCGGGGCGAGACACCTCACCGGCATCCACTTTGGCGCACGACGCCGCATAAGTCTGAGCGCGGGAGACCAGGCCCAACATGTTCGCCTCGGCCAGCACAGTGCTCGCGGTATGGGCATAGGTGAGCACAGAGCACGTGTCATCGGTGGCAGTTGCCGCGTCGCCGAGGTCCTCGGCCCGCTCCACCTGGCCGTTAGCGTCGGTCCACGTAGCGGACCGGGTGCGGGTAGCCACGTTCCCCGCGGCGTTCATCTCGTACCCGAACACGGACGTCCCGGCCTGCCGCGTGACCTTGGTGCCGTCGGTTCCGGTTGCGGCGACCACCGGCGCCTTCGGCGCCGTCACACCCCACGACACGGCGCCGTCTCCGGTGCCGCCGTTGTGCGTGGTCTCCTCGACCGCGGTGCCGGCGTGTGCCTCGTGGTCCGTCACGGTGGTGCGGTACCCGGTCGGCCCTACCTCGAAGTCACCACCGGTGTCGAGACCGCGCAGGTAGCGCGTGGTCGTCGACGACGCCTGCGAGCCCTCACCCTCGGTGGTGACCACGGTGCGGTAGCCGCGGAACTCCGACCAGGTGACCTCGTCCTTCTTGGTCAGCGGCCCGGTCGGCTTGACCCACTTTGCCCCGCCCGAATAGGCGTACTTCGTGGTGAGCTCGCCCGAGCCGGTGACGATCTCGTTCGTCCCAGAGATCGAGGCACCGTTCTGCGTCACCATGTCGACCACGTACTTGTGGAACCAGTCCGTCGGCAGGTCCTCGCCCTGCCAGTCGACCGGGAAGCACAGCTGGGTGTTCCCTGAGATCGCGGATTCCGATCCCCTGGGCACGTCCCCGGGCCCGCACTCCGTGCTGTAGTGGGGGGTGATCAGCGCCCCGGACTCGGTACGGACCCCGGTCATCCGGGGCCGGTACATCGGCGGCAGACCGTCCGTGTCGGAGTCGATGCGGTTGGGCATCATCTCGCGGCTGAACTTCACCGGGTTGTTCGACAGGTCGTCCGACAGCGCCGTCGTCCCGCCGTGCCCGGTGTGCTGGATCGACCCGAGCCACATCACCTTGCCCGAGCCGTCCCCGAGGGATCCGTCGCCCGGCTGGACGAACGACTGGTTGAGCTTCCATGAGTCGACGGGCTTGTACGCGGTGCCGTCGAGCACCCGGGTCACGACTCGGTCGAGGCGGTAGAGCGTGTAGAACGACGGTGAGATCGCATCGATCCCGCACGAGGTCGCGGTCTTGTAGCAGACCAGGTCACCCGGGACGTCCGGCCAGGCGGCCAGGTTCTGCTTGACGCGTCCGGCGTCGCAGTTCACGCCGGAGCCGGGGACGCACCGGGTGGCGTACTCCAGGTCGATGCGCACCGGTGCGCTGCCCGACTCGGCGCCGACGCGGGTGCCGTACAGGATCCGGGAGAGGTAACCGCCGGCCGTGTACGAGGCCGCTCCGTCGTCCAGGTTGTACGTGTACTTGCGGGTTTCCTTGGAGTAGACGTACGTCATCGTGCCGCCGGTCGGTTCCTCGACGTAGTCGAGCATCCAGCGGTAGGTCTGAGTCGTTCGTGAGGCCGCGAAACCGCCGTCCGACGGCGCTTTGTAGCCGGCCTCACCGGAGTGGTTGCCGTACACCGGCATGGTCCAGGAACTACCGGTGGCCAGTCCGTCCGAGGCTCGCTTGCCGCGCCCGAACGTGTAGTCCGTGCCCTCGGCGGTGGTGACGAGCCAGTACTCGCCCTCGTTGTCGCCGTTGTCGGCGCCGGTCTTGCGCTCGACCTTGGTGCCGTCGACGCGCTTGGGCATCCAGCCGGACGAGGTCTTGACCAGGTCGACGGCCGACCCGTTCAGGACCATCGTCGCGTTGTCCTCACCGACGCACATGTCACCGGTGGTGTGGTCGGCGTTGTTCGCCGAACCCTCCTGGTCGTCCGCGCAGGGCACGAACGTGCGCTCGATGTAGGACTCGGTCAGGGACCAGCCCTCACCCACCGCACTGGTCTGGTTGTTCGTCGAGGCGACCCGACCGTCCGACGCTGCCGAGTTGTAGGACAGGTCCAGCTGCGGGCCAGGCCCGGTGACCTGCGGCATCTTCATCGGGTAGGACCACGTGAAGGCACCGGTGTTCCCACCCACACCCCACGACGCGGCCGGTGCGAGCGACGTCGCTCCCCAGTCGCCGCTACCACCGGAGCCGGACGCCATCATCATCAGCGTGGTCGGCTCGCCGGCGGAAAGGTCGACGGGCGCGGTGATCGTCTGACCCTCGGCGTCATTGACCACACCCTCCATCGGGGCAGCCGCGCAGTCCGACGCGTCGTCACAGTCCGACACCTGGGCAAGGGTCAGCCGCGACGCCCAGTCGCCACCCGGCGTCTGCGCAGCGTCGGCGATATCCGCGTAGGACACCTCGATCTCGACCGATTCAGGTTCTGCTGCCGTGGCCGACTTAGCCGCAGGTGCCTCGATCGGCTCGATCTGCATGAGCATGCCCGGCGCACCGTCGGCGGTGTCGGTCCGCTCAGTGCTGATCCCGATCAGCCCATGGTCCTGGTCCTCGTCCGGAGTGACGGTGATCGTGACGCCGTCCGCCTCCACCTCCTGGCTGCCTTCAGCCAGGTCCACCGTGGTCGGCTCGGACTCACCGGCGTCGGCCGGCTCGGCGAACGACTGCACGGTGCTTGCGGAAAGCCCCGTCGCCTCGGCTGGGACGTCCTCGCTGGGTTCGGTCGCACCCTCACCTCCCGGGGCGTCCGCGACCGGGGCCGACGGTGCCTCCGGGAGCACCTCCTCAGGTGCCTCCGACGGGCCCGGCAGGGGCTCCCACGGCTCCGCAGTCAGGTCCTCGGCGGTGACCTGC
The DNA here is from genome assembly GCF_042802395.1 of Promicromonospora sp. NPDC057488. Lineage (NCBI taxonomy): Bacteria > Bacillati > Actinomycetota > Actinomycetes > Micrococcales > Promicromonosporaceae > Promicromonospora > Promicromonospora sp. NPDC057488. The sequence goes on along the minus strand of NZ_JBHVEG010000075.1, from coordinate 7,565 downwards.
TCCTCGACCGTGCGATCGGCGTTGTCGAAGTTGGTCGCTCGCGCCTCCAGGGCGTCGACCTCGGACTCGGCAGCCACCTCCACCGCGACGATCTGCCCGATCGCGGGCGCAGCTGTCGCCGGGTCGGCACCCAGCAGCGTCACCAGGACACCGGCGACCAGGCTCACGCCCGCCGTCGTCAAGCGCGACCGTGCCGCGCCCTCGTACCTGCCCATGCTCGTCCTCACCGAAGTCCGCCCACTGGTTCCGTGCCCCTGACCTTCACGCCGGCCGCTCACTGAGCAGCCTCGTTCTCGCCGGCGTCGTCGCCCCACGTCGGGTCGACGTCATCCACACCATTGCCACCCACGTACGACGACGCCTCGGCACCCTGACAGAGCCGTCGGATCTTGGCCGCGGCCAGGACCTCGCCGCGGAACACGCGGACGTTGTCGACATGCCCGGTCCAGTAGTTCGACGCGGCGCCACCGATGAACCCACGCCCGATCACGAAACGCCCAGGTGTCTGCGGAAGGTTCGCCGTCATGCTCGCCTCCGCGAGGATGGGCTCACCCACCGCGGGCTCCTCGGGGGTCCCGGCGTCACACACGTACAGGTGCAACTTGCCCTCGGGCTTGTCGTACTCACCCAGCAGGTGCACCCATTGGCCGAACTTCACTGGCACCGTCGACATCGCGTAGGTCGTGGTGTTCGACCCCACCTCGCGATTGACGCCGAACGACCAGCACGCACCATCAGTGGTCGGGCACGAGGTCGGCCGGTACCCCAGCCGGAATCCGTTGTACAACGGCCCCTCCTGGGACAGCGCGGTGTACCAACCGGTGGGGTCCGTGCCCTCGTCGAGCTTGACGTGCGCGGAGACCACGAACGACGTACCGGTGTCCACCACCGGCGCATCCGTCCACGCGATCTTGCCGGTCCGTGTCCTCAAGGCGAAGTCCCCGTCACGCGCGCCGAACTCCTGGTGCGGCCCCGGCCCGTACGTGGAATCGGTCGAGATGTTCAGCTGCCCCGCCGAGAGAAACTCGTTGCGGTCAGCGTCGAAGACGGCCGTGTCCTGACCGGGGTCATCCGGGTTGTCGAACGTCCACACGCCGTCCTCACGCGCGGTGGCGACGTCGAACTCGTACTCGGTCTCCGAGGTCAGGCCGGCCGAGTCCGCGACCTTGACGTACAAGAACTTCGGTCCGGTCCCGCCAGGAGCGAAGCAGATTTGCTCGGTCCGGGTTGAGTCGAGAACGATCTCGTGCGTGGTGATCCGGGTCGCGTACCCCCACCAGATCTTCTTCGAGTCCGTCGACGGCGCGTAGATCTCAAAGCAACCCTTCAGGCCCAGACCACCGCGTTCCTGGCCCTCCTCGTAGAAAGCCTGGGCGTCGGGGTGGTCACGCAGCGGAGTGATCTTCGCTTCCGCGGGTGCCGAGATGTCCACACGGAAGTAGCACGCCGGTGTGTCTTCGTACCCGACCATGCGTCCGCTCGAGTCCTTGATCTGCGCGCGCCACCGGTACGAGCCACCGTTGTCGAGCTCCTCACCCTCCGGCACGCGCATCGTGAACCGGACACCACTGGTCCCCGGGGACTGCCACGGTCGCCAGTCGGACTCCCACACCCGCTCGTTGTTCGAGTTCTTCACCACGACGAACTGGACACTCACCTGCTGCTTGTCCGGGTCCTTGCCGACAACCGACAGCGACGGACGCAGCCATCGGGAGATCTTCGGCGACGACTCGTTCGTGCTGCACCCGATGTTCGCCGAATCGACGATCGTCTGATAGTTGAACGGAGAGGCCGGCGCCCGGTTGTACTCGACAGAGAACCGCGCGTCGTACCGCAGCTTCTTCCACGTCGCCATGTCGGACACTGCATCGCCACGCAGGCCGAGGTGGATCCCCGACCAGCCGTTCGTCGCCATCAGCTTGCCGACCTCGGTCGCGTTCCACTCCGTCCAGTGCGGACCACCGCACGCCGAGGAGTAGTAGGCATCGCTCGCGTTGCTGATGTGGTACGACGAGTCCCACGTGCCGGCATGGTTCGACCAGTTCGTCGACGAATTGATGCTGGGCGTCCGGTACAGATACATCGTCGTCTTCGTGCAGTTGTACGAGTGCGTGCCATAGGCCCGGAACGAGGCACTGATGACATCAGCAGAGGAGAGGCCACCCACGAACGACATCCCGCTGAACTGCCAGACCAGACGCTGGTAGCCCGAACGCTGACACACCAGGTCCAGGTTGACGTTGCAGTACCCCACACCGGACGACCCGGAGTACTTCCAGCCCCCCGTGCTCGTGGGCCACGCCGCTTTCAGCGACGTCCACGCGCTGCGGCTACCGGACACCGCCGGGTCGACGAAGACCGGGTAGCTCCCACTCGGATCCGTGACCATGTCCTCGTCAGCTCGGATCACGGCGCTACGACCGTCCTCCGCGATGACGGTCTCCAGGGCAACCGCACGGCCATCGGCCTGCGCGACCTCGACCGAGGCCGCCCCGGCACCGTCCATGCTTGCCGCACCATCCGCCGCTGTCCGCGACGCCGACGCAGAGCCCGCCCGGGCGGACGCCGTCTCCGAGTCCCACTGCCAGGCAGGCGCGCCCGTGAACGTCAGCGTCCCAGCAGGGTCGACCGCGTAAAACCCCTCGACGGGCTCCTCCTCGGCACCAGCCTCGGAAGCCGGTTCGGCAAGCGACTTCGCGGAAGGAGCAGAGTCCTCCGCGTCGGCGGCAGCGTCTTCGCCGCCGACGGTCGGATCCTCCCAGGCACCATCGGGAGTGCCGTCAGCCGGTACCGGGTCAGGTGCCATGCCTTCGATCTCGGGCTGCTGGTCCGTGAGCTCGAGCCCGCCCGAGACGTCGACGACGAAGCCAAGACCCTCGTCACCCGCAGCCGCGATCAGTGCCTCGCCCGCAGCCGCGTCCGCGATCCGGAGAACCGGCGTGTAGCCGGTGGCATCAGGGTGGATCGTCAGTACCAGGTCGGCACCGTCGATCTCGTCGCCGCCCGAGACGTGAACCGGATAGGTGACGATCGATGCATCCGTCGCATCGATCTCCGGCGCGCCCAGGCCCAGGCCCTCGGGCAAGCCCATCGAGAGAGCGAGGCTGTCGGCGCGCATCGTCATGAACGGGCCGCCATCACTGGTCTGGCCGGTCAGATCCATGTCGTAGACAGGCGCGGCCACCTGCGGCACCCCGGCCCCATCCAGGCTCACCGAGGCGTCGGTTGCCTTCCAATCGCCGGAAAGGTCGGTGCGCACGGCCCCGGAGGACGCGTCAGCGCGAATGGTCTGCCGCGGCGTGGCCCAGAAGGTGTCGTAGACCGTGCGCAGTGCCTCGATCTCGATGTCCTTGCCGCACGCCTCAGCCAGCGCGAAGGCCTCCGGCTCGAAACGCGCCGAGGACACGGAGCAGTCCGTCACGACCTCGCTCTCCGCACGGACCGTTTCGACAGCGAGCGTTCCTCCCGCCGCCAACGTGACCGCAACTACCCCTGCAACCAGATCGCTGCCACCAGCGCCGAGCCGCACCACCATGGCCACGCCTTCCCCTCACGGACGCAGCGCCGGATAGCACCGCAAAACAGACCTGGAGGAACATAAGGCGTAGCCAGGGGCAACCATGACCAAATCCGGCCGCGCAGCGGGTGATTCTTCCAAAGATCACCCGCACCGCATCCACCGCGCACCCGGAGGGCGTGGCCGCCCGCGCTTCCCACCAGGTCGGGAGTACCGCGTGGATCGGCACGTGGATCAGCTGTTCGCGTGCTCGTGATGCGCTCAGTACTCGCTCGTCCGGGACCTTCCTATGAGCCCCAGAGCATCCCCGGCGCCCACGTCGAAGATGCGTTCGGCACCACCAACCACTCGCGCTCCAGCGGCGCGTGACAGGGTCGCCTCGTCATGGGCGGTCCTCCCCCTGAGGCCGGTTGAGAATCCCAACCCGGTGACATGAGGCCAGCGGAAGCCGGCACAGGCGATGGTTAGGCTCCTCAACCACGAGACGTAGCAGAAGGGCGGGGCGTTGTGCGGGTGCCTCGGGCGCAGGACAAGGTGCAGTGCGCAGAATGCAGCAGGTGGTTCGTCTCGGTCGCGAACCATGTGCTGCCAGCGCACGGGATCACGGCCGACGAGTACCGGGCAACACACGGCCTGCTGAAGTCGGACCCTCTGATCGGTCGGGACCTGCAGGAGTGGCGCCAGGAGATCGGCGCACGGCGCATGCGCGACCCTGAACAACGCGGCCTACTGCTGTCGGTAGGGTTCCGTGCCCGCCCGGAGAACACCAGACAGCCGCGGGACCCGCACGCGACACAGCGGGTCGGCCGGTCACACATGGAGCGCTCGGCCCGGTGGTGGCGCGATCGGCTTGCCGTCATCGGGTGCGAGACGCTGGACGACGCGTCCGCCTGGGCGGCCGAGCGCAACGTCGGCTGGGCCGAGGTCGCGCAAGCGATCGGTGTCAGCCCGACACATCTGCGGGCGACCGCCAAGAAGCAGGGCGTGCGCGCCCGCCGACGCATCACGCCTCATCAGCAACGGATGCTCGACCTGGTCAGCCAGTATGTCGCCGAGCACGGGCCGTTGTGGTGGATCCCTGACCAGCGTGACCTCGGACGCTGGCTGTCGGTTCAGCGGCGTGCCCTGGCAAGCGGGCGACCCCGTTCGACGGTGCACGACCGGCTCGACGAGATCGACCCCGACTGGCATCTGCGCCACGGTGAACGTGAACCGGTCTGCACCCGCGAGGAATGCGAGTCCGTGGCCGTCACCCGAGGCCTGTGCCAGCGACACTCCGAGCAACTCTTCCGTTCACAGCGACGCGCTGCTCGCAACGCGGGTGTCGACCTGGTGGCTTGCCAGGAGTGCGGGTCCGTGTTCCGCACCCTCAAAGCGCACCTCCGCCAGGTGCACCACATGACCACCCAGGAATATCAGACCAAACACCGGGTCGGCCCGTCCGCGCTGGACTCCCCCGCAGTCGATGCCGCCCGGGCCGCCAGTACCGCGCAGATGTGGGCGGAACGACTCGGGCTTGCCGGCTGGACCAGCTGGCAGGAAGCAGCGCACTGGGCGGTCAGCGACGACGTCGGCTGGCCCGAAGTCGGTGCACGGATGGGCGCGTCCTGGCGGATGGCCCAAGCCCAGGCACGCGCCGCAGGGATCACGATCCCGCGACGCAAGCACAATGCACGACACCACCACGCGGACACAGCCATGCAGGCCACCGCAGTCACGCTGGGTTTCACCGACCTGGCAGGCCTGCTCGAGCAGACACGCCACCTGAACGACGTCGAGTTCGGCGAACTCGTCGGCCTCGGTCAAGGACCCGCAGCCACGTTCCGTCGGCGACACGGCATCCCCACACCTGGACGGAACACACCCCGGCGCACGGAACAGGTCGAGAGCGCCGCGGCCGCTCGATGGCAAACCCGGCTCCAGGCCGTGGGCTGGACAACATGGGACGACGCGATTAGCTGGGCGATCGAACACAACAGCGCTTGGGACGGCGTCGCGACCCACCTGGGCGTCTCACCCGCACTACTGCGCAAGTGGATCGCCAAGCGCGACGACATCCCGACGATGCCGCGCAAGCTCACCGCGGAAGAGATCGGGCTACTCGATCTCGCACGCACGCTGCAAGCCGAGACCGGCACGCTGCAGCCGGCCCACCCAGAGCGCCTCGAGTCCTGGCTCGTTCGACAACGCCGCCGCCGCGACAACGACGTCACCACACGCGCAATGATCGAACTTTCGAGGATCGATCCCGCCTGGTAGCGAGGGGGTCCACCAGGACCCGTTCGACTACTGCAGGCTCATGGAGCAGCCAAGATCGAACAGGTGCGGATGCGATCTCTCGTGCCTCAGCGCCCAATGGATAGCACACCCTGCTGGATCGTCACCGATCGTAGCCTCGCGCACGCAGACCCGCAGGCCAGGGCAGCCACGACCAGGAGCACGCCGCCATCGCGATCCCGACCTACACCGCCACCGCGTTGCGTGACCGTATGGTCGACCTCGCCGGCCAACCCTCCGACATGCTCGTGTTCCGCACGAGGAACGGGACGCCGTTGACGACGAACAACATCCGCCGGCGCCTACGCGACGTCCTCGCCACAGCAGGCATCACCGGAGTGACACCACACTCCTTCCGACGCACCGTGGCGACCACCATCAACCGGGCCGCCGGCGCCGACCTCGCCGCCCAACTTCTGGGGCACACCAGCTCGGAGATCACGAAGAAGCACTACATCGAAACCGACACGAACATCGACACCCGCACCGCCACCATCCTCGAAACACTCACACCCGCTGCTCCGAGCCCGTAACCCTCTGACACAGCTTCGGCCACCGACCTATCAAGTAACCCGATCACGTCGCAGTCCCACATTTGAGGCCTACCTGCCACCCCGTCGGGACAGTGTGCCGTCTGGCTGGAAGCCGCAACACGGCGACACCCTGCGGAGCGTGGCGTGGATCAGGAACACTGGTCAACCGCCTACCATTGGCTCCGGACAGTAGGCACAACCGTGCCGAATTCATTCCGGGTTGCTGTCCACGAAAGGCCGTTTCCCATTCGAGAAACGGCCTTTCATGCGCTCTCGGGCCCCCAACGCGACGCAGCGACCTTCAGAGCAGCACCCCTCGCGGAACGAAAACCCGCCACCGCTGGCACAGCATGGGCCAAGCTGGGGCGGGGACACGCCTCCGGAACGGCCGCCCAACTGGCCCTCAACTCCCAGGTACGCCGCCAGCTCCGCACCACACTCGCAGAACCTCTCCTCGCCAGTCATGGCCGCCGTCTCCCGTCCGCAACGCACGCCAGCGCCTAGCACGCGCCAGCGCCAGACCTGTCAACGAACATTGGTGCTAGTCACCTCAGGCCTGAGGAGTGACGAGTCCGGAGGAGGACTTGGCAGGTATCGTCACGCCCTCACCTACTCGCGAGGGCTACGTGACCTGCAGGGTTGCGATCCGCCGCTCACGCTCCTGGAGCACCCCTCAGAGCGCTCGGTGCACACGGACCCGGCCCCGAAGCGAGCAACTGTGTCACGAAGCGGCTCCTCGTTCGGGCATAACCAGATCGAAGACGCCGAGCTCACCCTCTCGGCGCGCAGCCTGGCCATGCTCTACGCGGACGTGGTCGCGCGAGGTGGACGCCTGCTGCTCAACGTCGGGCCCACGGCGTCGGGCCTGATCCCGGAGCCTCAGCGCCGCACGTTGGAGGGGTTCGGTCCTTGGATACGTGAGGTCAAGCCCTGGACGGGCTCCCGGCGCCCGCTCACCTCCGACGAGCTGACCGTGGACGCGCCCGAGGACGTGTGGTGGCGGGCCTGGCGGTCAGGCGGACGCATCGTCGTCATCACCGACCAACCGGCCGTCAGCTTCTCGGGCCCGGCCGCCGATGATCTGGTCGTGCTGCCGCTGCCCGCGCCGTAGACGGCGCTGTTGACCGCATTTGTCCGTTCGCCGACGGCCCGTCGTTGGGCGTCCCAGGATGTCTGACGCCCAACGACGGGCGACCTCACTTCGCGCGAAGGAGCTGAACATCGTGGTTCACATCAGT
>NZ_JBHVEG010000074.1:0-28616 GCF_042802395.1 Promicromonospora sp. NPDC057488 | reverse complement strand
TCGGTTGCTTTATGAAACACCCCACGCGGCCCGTAATCCTGGCCGGCGCGGCAGGGGGCCTGATCGGTCGCCCGCGCATGCCCGCCGCGCCACCTCCGGCCGTCGGCCGGGTCGTGTCGCCCGCCAGGACCGGATCCGTCGTCGTACGGCCGGGGGACGTGCGGTACGCGAGCCTCGTCCGAGGAGCCAACCAGCGGTTCGCCGGGTCGCCCGACCGGGTGCTGCTCCCCGCCGACGCCGCGGATCTCGTCCGCCAGGTCGGCGAGGCGGTGAGCGGCGGACGCCGGCTCGGGGTGCGCAGCGGGGGGCACTGCTACGAGGATTTCGTCGCGAACGGCGAGGTCAGGGACCTGGTCGACCTGTCCCGCATGGCCACCGTCTCCTACGACGAGAACCACGGCGCGTTCGCGGTCGGGCCCGGTGCCTCGCTGGGTTCCGTCTACGGGTCCCTGTTCAAGGCGTGGGGCAGGACGATCCCGGCGGGGTCGTGCCCCTCGGTCGGGATGGGCGGCTTCCTGCCGAACGGCGGCTACGGGCCGCAGTCCCGCCGGCTCGGCCTGACCGCCGACCACCTGTACGGGGTGGAGGCCGTCGTCGTCGATGCCTCGGGCAACCCGCGTCTCGTGCTCGCGACGCGTGACGACACCGGCGACCTCGGCGACCTGTGGTGGGCGCACACGGGAGGCGGGGGCGGGAGCTTCGGCATCGCCACCCGGTACCTGTTCCGTTCCCCGGACGTCGCTGCCGAGCGGCTGCCGCGGCCGCCGGCCGAGGTGCTCCTCCGGACCGTGGTGTGGCCGTGGGACACCCTCGACGAGGGCACATTCCTGCGGCTGGTCACCAACTTCGGGTCCTGGCACGAGGCCAACAGCGGCCCCGGCACGCCGGAGAGCGGGCTGTTCGCCCAGCTGAAGCTGCTCCACGCGAGCGCCGGGGTGGTGGCGCTGTCGGTCCAGCTGGACGCGTCCGTCCCGGACGCGGAGGCGGTGCTCGACCGGTTCGTCGCGGCCGTCTCGGCCGGCGTCGGGACCGCGCAGGGTGCCCCCGCGATGCGCCGGCCGTGGCACCACGCCCTGCAGTGGGAGGGGTTCAGCCCGGCGAACCCGACGGTCATGCGCTTCAAGATCAAGTCGGCCTACATGCGGGCGGGCTTTCCGCCCGCACAGGTGGCGGCCCTCTGGCGGAGCCTGTCCGTGCCCGGTCCGGCCAACGGCACCACGCTCGTGACGATCTCCTCCTACGGCGGCCAGATCAACACCGTCAGCCCCGGCGCGACCGCCACGGTCGCGCGCGACTCGATCATGAAGCTCCAGTACATCGGCCTCTGGGAGCAGCAGGCGGACGACGCCGCCGTCGTCGACTGGGTCCGGACCACCTACGCCGACGTGTACTCCGCGACCGGAGGCGTGCCGGCCTCCGACGACGTGACCGACGGGTGCTACATCGGCTACCCCGACAAGGACCTCGGCGACCCGACGTGGAACACCTCCGGGGTGCCGTGGCACACCCTGTACTTCGGGAGCAACTACGGCCGCCTCCAGGTGGCCAAGCGGACCTGGGACCCGGGGGACGTGTTCCGGCACGCGCAGTCGGTCCGGCGCTGATCAGCGGTCGTCCGCCGCAGCGGGTGCCTTCGTGGGTTCCGCAGCGGGACCCTCAGCGGGCAACGTCAGCGGGCACCACCAGGGCGGTGACCAGTATCCCGTTCCCCCGGACCCACCGGCCGTCGAGCTCCCGGGGGAGCGGAGCCGTACCGGCCCGCAGGATACGTGCGCGGAACGTGCCGTCCCTGCTCAGCTCGACGTGTGCCTCGTCGAAGCCGAGCCACTCCTGCCGCAGCGGGTACCACGCCTTGTAGAGCGACTCCTTGGCGCTGAACAGGAGCCGGCTCCACGGGGTCGCCGCGTCCAGTGCCGCCAGCCTCTCGACGGCGGCGGCCTCGCCGGTGCCCATGACGTCTCCTGCCACGCCCGGCGGCAGGGGAGCGTCGGTCTCGACGTCGACCCCGATCGTGATCGTGTCGACCGTGCGGGCGGTCACCGCGACCGCGAGACCGGGGCAGTGGCTGATGCTCCCCACCACTCCGGCGGGCCAGCGCGGTTCCCGGCGCGGTCCGGGCACCAGGGACCAGCCGGGGTGCCCGAGCTCCTCGAGCGCCGCTCGGGCGCAGGCACGGCCCGCCGCGAACTCCTGGCGCCGGGACGGGACGGCCGCGGCGACGGCGCGCGCCTCCGCCGCGGTCAGCGTCGCCGGCGACCCGGTCCCCCAGAGCTCGCGAACCACGGGTCCCGGGCCGACGGCGCGCCGGACCAGACCCGACGACTCGTTGGGTTCCACCACGCGTGACCGCCTCGGAGCCGTGCCGGCAGGGACAGCCCGATGATGGCACGGCCCCCGGACGCCGTCCGGCCGCGTACACCCGGGTGACGTCGCGCGTTGAGCGCTTCTTGGTCAGGCCTTGGCCGGCCGCCCCGAGGCTGGGTCCCATGGAACTTGAGGGCAAGAACGCGCTCGTCACCGCCGGGTCGCGGGGCATCGGCCGGGCGATCGCGCTGGCGCTGGGCGAACGCGGTGCCAACGTCGTGGTCAACTACCGCACCAGCGCCGACGCGGCCGACCAGATCGTCGAGACGATCAGCGCCGGCGGGGGCAAGGCCGTCGCGGTGCAGGCCGACCTGGGGGTGCCCGAGGACGTCGCACGTCTCTTCGAGGAGGCCGAGCGGGCGTTCGGCCGGCTCGACATCGTGGTGAACAACGTGGGCGTCAACCTGGTGGCACCGCTCGCGGAGACCACGGAGGACGACTTCGACCGGACCGTGGCCGTCAACTTCAAGGGCTCGTTCCTCGTGCTGCGGAACGCCGCCCGGATCGTCTCCGACGACGGCCGGATCATCAGCATCTCGACGGGGAACACCCGGGTCACGATGCCGATGATCGGCGTGTACGCCGCGACCAAGGCCGCCGTGGAGCAGATGACGTACTCGCTCGCCAAGGAGGTCGGGTCGCGGGGGATCACGGTCAACGTCGTGCTGCCCGGTCTCACCGACACCGACGGCCTGCGCCCGGAGATCCGGGAGAACGCCGCCGGGATCATCGGGATGACGCCGCTCGGCCGGATGGGCCGTCCCGAGGACGTGGCCGACGTCGTGGCGTTCCTCGCGTCGGAGAAGGCCCGTTGGGTGACCGGCCAGGCGATCGGCGCCTCGGGCGGCCTCTCCTGACGTCCACGTCCATCCGTCCTGAGGCGAGGACCGCCCGTCCCTGACCACGTGTCGCGGGACGGGCGGTCCTCGCACAGACCGAGCAGGGCCGAGCAGGGCCAGCCACGGCCGAACGTCTGCCGGGCACCGCCAGGGGGAAGGTTCACCATGAACCGAGCTGTTGCCGTTCTGATGTTCTCGTTGTTCTGCATCGGCAGTGCGGAGTTCGTCATCGCCGGTCTGTTGCCCGGGATCGCGGACGACCTGGACGTGTCGATCGCCTCGGCAGGTCTGCTCGTCAGCGCCTACGCGCTGACGGTGGTCCTCGCGGGCCCGGCCCTGACCCTGCTGGCCAGCGGGCTGCGCCGCAAGCACGTGATGGTGGCGCTCATGGTGCTGTTCGCCCTGAGCAACCTCCTGGGTGCGCTCGCCCAGGACTACACCGTCCTGATGGTGTCGCGGGTCCTGAGCGCGCTCACGCACTGCACCTTCTTCGCGCTGTCGTTGGTCGTCGGCACCAGCACGGTCGCGCCCGACCGGCAGGGGTCGGTGATCGCCAAGCTGGCGATCGGCCTGAACATGGCCAACGTCCTGGGCGTCCCGCTCGGCGTCCTGCTGGGCACGGAGTTCGGCTGGCGGTCGGTGTTCTGGGCGCTCGCGGCGTGCGGCGCGATCTCCGCCTGGCTCGTGGCGGTCCTCGTCCCCGCCGACCGGAGAGCCGATCCGCCCGCCGGTCGGCGGGCCGAGATCCGCACGCTCGGCCGCAGCCGCGTCCTGGTCGCCGTGGGGATCAGCGCGCTCGGCTGCGGCGGCACGTTCACCGCCTACACCTACATCGCGCCGCTGCTGGAGGACGTGAGCGGGTTCCCGGGCGGCGCCGTCGGACCCCTGCTCCTCGTGTTCGGCGTGGGGACGTTCGCAGGGAGCGTCGTCGGCGGCAGGCTGGTCGACCGGGCGCTGATGCCCGCGCTGTGCGGCCTGCTGGGCGCCCTGGCCCTCGTCCTGGGACTCTTCTCGGTGCTGGCCGCCAACCCCTGGACGGCCGCCGCCGGTCTCGTCCTCTTCGGCGCGGCCTTCGGTGCGATCCTGCCGGGCCTCCAGGCGAGGGTGATGCAGGCGGCGGACATCAAGGCACCCACCTTCGCGCTCGCCGTCAACATCGCGGCCATGAACATCGGGATCACGCTCGGCTCGTGGCTGGGCGGGCGCGTCCTGGAGGCCGGGCTCGGACTGCAGGCCGTGGTCCTGACGGGTGGCGCCGTCGCCGCGGCGGGGTTCCTCCTGGCCGCGGCCGAGCTGCTGCGCGACCGGGGCCGGGCCGTGGCACGGACCGCGGACGCACAGAGCACCCAGGGTCACTAGGAGGCGTCGTCCGATGCAGAAGGTACGCCGCGCCCCGAGCCACGGGACGGTCGAGTGGTCCGCCGCCGCCCTGCTGTGCGACATGGACGGGACCCTGGTCGACTCGGCGGGAGCCATCGAGCAGGTCTGGTCCGAGGTCGCCGTCCGCCACGAGCTGCCGCGCCCCGCGGTGCTCGCGGCTCTTCCGGGGCGTACCGCCCGGGACATCCTGGGGCTCTTCCTCGACGACCCCGCACTGATCGAGCACGAGGAGGCCTGGGTCGAGCGCCGGCAGCTCGCGGCCCCTGGGGTCGGACCGATCCCCGGGGCGCGCCGGCTGCTGTCGGGGCTCCCCGCAAGCCGCTGGGCCGTCGTCACGGCCGCCCCCGAGCCGGTGGCCCGGGCCCGGCTCGCTGCCGCCGGTCTCCCGGAGCCGACCGTGCTCGTCGCCGCCGAGGCGGTGGTCTCCGGGAAGCCGAGCCCTGAGGGATACCGGCTCGCCGCCGCGCGTCTCGGCCTGGCGTGCGAGCGGTGCGTGGTGCTCGAGGACGCCGCGGTCGGGGTGGCCGCCGGCCGGGCCGCCGGGGCACGGGTGGTCGGTGTCGGGCCCGGCGCGCACGGGGCCGACGTCGTGGTGCCCGACCTGCTCTCGTTCACCGACCTCGAGGTCACGGGGGAGGGAGTCCGATGGCGGTTCGGGGAGACGTCGTGACCGACGGCGGGGCTGTCCGCTCACCGGTCCGGCCCCTGACGGTCCGGGTCGACGTGGGTGGTACGTGGATCAGGACCGAGTCGGACGGTGTCCTGCGGCGCAGTCCGGCGCCGAGCCGGATCAACCACCCGGGCGTGCCCGCACCCGTCCTGGTGGACCGGCTCGTGGAGCACCTCGTCTCGGTCGCGCCGGCGGCGGGCGGCCAGGTCGTCGTCTCGCTCGGGGCGGCGATGGACGACGTCACGGGCACCGTCCGTGGGTCCGGGCCGCTGTGGGGCGACTGGCTGATGGACCGCGACCTCCTCGGCGTGCTCCGGCGAGCACGTCCCGACGTCGTCTGGCACGTCTTCAACGACGTGACCTGTGGACTCGCCGACTTCGCGGACGCGGTGCCGCGCGAGGCCGGGGCGAGCGCCGGCTACCTGACGATCAGCAGCGGCATCGGGCTCAAGATCGCGGACCTCGGCACGAGGACCGTCCGGGTCGACGAGAACGGTCTGCAGGGCGAGGTCGGCCACCTCCCCGCCGTCCTGCCCCCTGAGCTGGCGGGGCTCGGCCACCTGCCGTGCGAGTGCGGGGGCGTGGGCCACGTGGCGTCGGTCAGCTCCGGCCCGGGCATCGCCCGCGTGGCGGCAGCCCTGGGCATCGGGGCCTACACCACCGAGTGGTTCCGGCAGGCGGTCGACGCGGGGGACGAGGGCGCGCACACGCTCCTGGCGGTGGTGACGCGGCCCGTCGCGGAGGTGCTGCGGACGATCTGGGTGATCCAGCCATGGGTCGTGGTCGTCGGGATCGGCGGCGGCGTCGTCGAGGGCGTCGGCGGGCACTACCGGACGGCCCTCCTGCGGCACCTGCGTGGCGCCGGGAGCTATGCGGCGGGCCCGGCGGACGCCTGGGAGCACCGCGTCCGGCTGCTCGACCGGCCCGGGGCAGACGTGCTGCGCGGAGCCCAGCTCCTCGCCGAGGGAGCACTCGTCGTGACCAGAGCACAGGAGGCTGATCACCGTCCATGACCAAGAACCTCGCCATCCGGCGCTTCCAGGGCGCGAGCGCCGTGTTCGACCAGCCGGTGCCGGTGCCCCGGCCCGGAGAGGTCGTCCTGTCGCCCGAGGCCGTCAGCCTGTGCGGTACCGACCTGCAGATGCTGCGGGGGATCCGCGACGACCCGTCCGCCGTGCTGGGCCATGAGGGCGCGTGCCGCGTCGCGGACGTCGGCCCGGGCGTCACCGGGCTCGCCGTCGGCGACCGCGTCACGGTCAACCCGACCCACCCCGGCGACCCGGACTTCCTGCTCGGGCACAACGTCGAGGGACTGTTCCAGCAGCGGGTGCGGATCGCCGCGTCCGCGGTCGCCGCGGGTCTCCTGGTGCCGATCGGCGACGACCTGGACTCGGCCACCGCGACGCTCGTCGAGCCGCTCGCGGTCACGGACTACGGCCTGGACTGCCTCGCCGCGTCCGAGGAGTCCGGGGCGGCCGGGATGGCCGGGACAGCCGGGACAGCCGGGACGGCCGAGACCCTCGTGGTCCTCGGCGACGGGCTGGTCGGCAACCTGGCCGCCGTCCGGGGAGCCGCGCGCGGTCGGTGGTCGCGCGTCGTGCTGGCTCACACGTCGGCGGGCGGGCTGGAGTGGTCCGTCGCCAGGTGGGGTGAGCACGACATCGCGCACGTGCTGGTCGAGGACCTGCCGGCCGCCGTCGGCGGCGAGCGGCTCGACGCGCTGGTCGCCACGCACCGGGACCGGACGCTGGACGGCGTGGACCTGCTGGCGGGGCCGCTGCGCAACGAGACGAGAGCCGTGCACGTCACGGGCGGTGTGCCCGTCGACGCACGTCCGCGGAACCTGCCAGGCGTGGACCTGGTCGGCGTCCGCGCCGCGAACACGGGCGGACCCTGGCCACCGCGCCGGACCGTCTGGGAGTCGGGCGACCGGCAGATCCGGCTGACGGGCAATCGCGGGGTCACCAGCGGGGCGCTCGCCCGGTCCGCCGCGGAGCTCGTGTCGGTCGGGGCGGGCCTTCGACCGCTGATCACGCACCGCACCGACCTCCAGGGTGGGGCGGACCTGATGAACCGGATGGTCTCGGCGCGGTCCCGCCACATCGACGGGCGCCTCGTCGTACGTCTGGTCGTCACGGTCAACCCGGAGCTCACGACCCCCGGGCCGGCGGCCCCCGGGCACGGCTCCACCGGACGGAACGAGGAGAAGATCTGATGGTCGAGACCGCTCTCGTCACGGGTGCCAGCTCCGGCATCGGGAGATCCGCCGCGCTCGCGCTCGCCGCGGCCGGGTACCGCGTCCTGGTGGGGTACGGGACCAACGAGCGGGCGGCGCGGGAAGTGTCCGACCTCGTCGCCGGGGGGAACGGCCCCGCCGCGACGCCGGTCCACGTCCCGCTCGACGAGCCCGAGCGGACCCAGGAGGCGGCCCGGCAGGTGATCGACGAGCACGGGCCGATCCACGTGCTGGTGAACAACGCGGGGATCAACCGCCGCGCGAGCTTCCTGGAGGAGGACCTGACCTCCTGGCGGCAGGTCATGAACGTCGACCTGGTCGGCCCCTTCGTCCTCGCGCAGGAGGTCGTGCGGCAGATGGTGGGCGCGGGGATCCGCGGCCGGGTCATCAACGTCACCAGTGTCCACGAGCGCATCCCGATCACCGGCGGCACGTCGTACTGCGTCGCCAAGGGCGGGCTCGGGATGCTGACCAAGGTCATGGCGCTCGAGCTCGGCCGGCACGGGATCGCGGTCAACTCGGTCGCGCCGGGGGAGACCGCGACACCGATGAACGGGCAGCCGCTCGGCACCGACCCGCACGGGCTCGTGCGGCCCGCGCTCCCTGCGGGGCGTCCGGGCGACCCGGACGAGGTGGGCGCGCTCATCGCCTACCTGTGCTCCCCGGGTGCCGGATACGTCACCGGCCAGTCGTTCGTGATCGACGGCGGCCTGGAGCTCGTCGCCGCGGACGCCAACGTCGTGTCGGCGCCGCTGCCCGCCCCCGGGGCGGCCTGAGATGCCCGGGGCCGCCTGAATGCGCCCCAAGCTCGAAGCGGCCGACCGGGACTGCGGGTTCGTCCCGCACGCGTTTCCCGAACAGGTGGTGGACCTCGGCGAGATCCGGATGAACTACGCGGTCGCAGGCGGTCCGGAGCTGCCGCCGCTGCTCCTGGTCCCGGGCCAGACGGAGTCCTGGTGGGGCTACGAACGGCTGATGCGCCTGCTGGAGGACCGGTTCCGCGTCTACGCGGTCGATCTCCGCGGCCAGGGCCGGTCGACCTGGACGCCGGGACGCTACACCCTGGACAACTTCGGCAACGACCTGGTCCGGTTCATCGACCTGGTCGTCGCGCGGCCGGTCGTGGTCAGCGGCAACTCGTCGGGTGGAGTGCTCGCCGCGTGGCTGACCGCCTACGCCAAGCCCGGGCAGGTGCTCGCCGCCGCCCTGGAGGACCCTCCCCTGTTCGCGTCGGAGCTCGACCCGCCCGTCGGTCCGGGTATCGCGGGGGGCATCGGCCCGCTGTTCGAGCACTGGCACACGTGGCTCGGCGACCAGTGGTCGCGCGGCGACTGGGAAGGCGCGAGGCTGTCCCTCCCGACGGGACTCCCGCCCGAGCTGCTGCGCGGGCTGGCGGTGATGGAACCACCGTCGGAGGACACGGGCGCGGCGGCGCCGCAGAACCTGCGGGAGTACGACCCGGAGTGGGGGCGCGCCTTCGTCAGCGGCACGGTCTCGGCCGGCGTCGAGCACGAGCGCATGCTCTCGTCGGTCGGCGCGCCGATCCTGCTGACCCACCACGTCCGGCAGCTCGACCCGGTCTCCGGCAGGCTCCTCGGAGCCCTGTCGGACGAGCAGGCCGCCCGGGCCCGCGAGCTCGTCGAGCGGGCGGGCCAGCAGGTGTCGTACCGGTCGTTCCCGGACGCGCCGCACGCCCTGCACCGCAGCCATCCCGGACGGTTCGCCCGGGCACTGACCGACTGGTACGCCCGGCTGCGGCCATGAGCTGCCCGCCGCGCGTCAGGCCACCTTTCCCGCGGATGCCGGCGCGCTCCATCCGGCGCCGAGCGACGTCCACTGCCGCACGTCGTCCGGCAGGCCGGCCGTGAGCGCGGGCTCGTGGCGCAGCAGGGCGTGCAGCCTGACCAGCTCCGGGAAGCGGTAGGCCACGTGGCCGTCGTGGGTCGGCTCCGCGACCACGAGCATGTTGGCGTCGACCAGCTCGGCCACGGGGCACTCCGCGCTTGCCACGTCCGTCAGGAGGGCCGCCGCGGCGTCCTCCAGGGTGAAGGCCGTGCTGCCGAGGGCGCACAGCCGACGGAACGCCCAGCGGTACGCGGGCGCCAGGCGCAGGTAGGCGTCCTCGAACGACGTGCTCGGGTCCAGCCGCCTGGTCACGAGCTCCTGGAGCCGCGAGTCGCCGTCGGCCATGCGCTCGACGAGCTCCGCGACCTGCCACGACGGCCGTGCGGCGAGCTTCTCGGCCGCGGCGCGGATCGCGAGCGGGAGGTTGTCGCACAGGTGCGCCAGCCGGTTCGCGGCACCAGGGTCCCCGACGACCCGCGCGTCCCCGGCCACCTGCCGCATCAGGCGGACCCCGTCGGCGGCGGCGAGCGGGCCGACCTTGACGAGCCGCGCGCCGGCCAGGCCCTGGAGGCCTACCCGGGTGGTGACGAGCGCGGCGCACCCCGGGCCGGCCGGGATCAGGTGCGCCAGCCGCTCGACGTGCACGGCGTCGTCGAGGACGACGAGGACACGGCGCCCCGCGGTCCAGCTCCGGTACAGGCTCGTGCGCTCCGCCAGGCTGTCCGGGATCTGGCTCGTGGGGATGCCGAAGGCGCGCAGGAAGTGCTCGAGCACGTCGAACGGGTCGGCGGCCGGGCCGAGCGCGGCGAAGAGCTGACCGTCGGGGAACTCCGGTCGCAAGGTGTGACCCGCGTGCGTCGCGAGCGTCGTCTTGCCCACGCCGGTGGCCCCCGCGAGAACGACGACGCGGGGTGCGCTCCCGGCGGACCTGCGGGTCGCGAGCCCCGTGACCTCCTGGTGCTCACGCACCCGGCCCACGAAGTCCGCCGTGTCCGGAGGAACCTGCGCGGGGGTGACCGCGACGGGGTGGTCGGCGGCCGGCGGCTCGGCGTGCACGCCGGACCCGCGGTCGAGGGTTCCCTCGATGACCCGTCTCTGGAGCTCCACCAGCCGTGTGGACGGGTCCAGCCCGAGCGATTCGACCATCCGGTCGCGCAGGCCCGCGAAGACGTCGAGCGCGCGGCTGCGGTCGCCCGCGCCGCTGAGCGCAGTCATGAGCTGGGCGTGGAAGCCCTCGTGCAGCGGGTTGGTCGCCGCGAGCAGCTCCAGCTCGGGAACGAGGTCCCGGTACTCGCCGAGGCCGAGCGCGACGTCGATCACCTGCCCCTGGAGCCGGAGCCGGTCGCCCTCGGCGCGCGTGACGATCGGCTGCAGCAGCGAACCGAGGTGGACGTCGGCCAGCATCGCGCCGCGCCACAGGCCCAGGGCCTCCCGCCACCGCCTGAGCGCGCCCTCCGGGTCGCCGTCGCGCAGCGCCGCCGTCCCCCGCTGGACGGTGGCCTCGAACTCCGCGTGGTCGAGCTCGCCGGGGCGCACGAGGATCTTGTAGCCGAGCGGGGACGACTCGATCCTGCTCACCTCGGCAGCGGGGTCGTCGAGATGCTTGCGCAACGTGTAGATGTAGGTCTGCACCGTCTTCCGCGCCAGCTTGGGCGGGCTGTCCCACAGCTCGTCCACCAGCGAGCTCACGGTGACGGTCCGGTTGTAGCTGAGCAGCAGCAGGGCGAGGACCCGTCGAGGCATGGCCGCCGAGATCGTTCCGCCTGCCGAGGGCCCTTCGGCCTCGAGAGGCCCCAGAATCTGAAACTTCATGCTTCTTCCTCTGCGGTCGTCGCGAACACCCCGTCGAGTCGTCGGCGTCGGACCGGCCGACGGCCAGGTTCGGACAGCACGACGCCTGCTCAAGGTGGGTGGACTGAGCGCGACAGCCGTGGCGAGCTCAACTCACAAGGTAGGTAGCACCGTGCCTACCCGCAACGAAAGCGTGACCGGAGGAACGGAAATCACCCGGCCCCCGGTGGGCCGGGCGGGTCCGCCGGTGCTAGAGCAGCGTCTGCGCCACCCGGCGCACCGCGGCGCGCTTGCCGCCGATCAGGGCGTCCACGGGCCGCTCACCGAGCTCGTCGTTGGGCGTGAACAGCCACTCGAGGATCTCCTCCTCGGTGAACTGCGCGTCGGACAGCACCATGATGGTGCCGCGGAGCGTCGGGATCACGCCGGGGCGGCCCTCGACGTCGGGCAGCACGAACACGGCGGGGACCTGGAAGGTCGTGCGCTCGCCGCGCTTGATGCCGACGACGTGCCGGTCGCTCACCAGGCCACGCGCCTTGCCGACCTCGATGTCGAGGGACTCGGCGAGGTCGGGAAGGGTCAGCCATTCGCCCACGAGGGTGTCGAGATCTGTCACGGCGCAAGCCTAGGCGACGGGGCGCGAGACCGTGACACGGCAACGATCCGGCAACGGCCCGCCGTCCGGTATGCGCGTTCCGGCCGGGCCGTGGGTGGTCACCCGTACACTCCCACCCGTGGCTCAGGTGACGGCAGACCCTCTCATCGGCCGCCTGGTCGACGGGCGGTACGAGATCGTCGCGCGCGTGGCGCGCGGCGGCATGGCCACGGTGTACCGCGCGCACGACACGCGCCTGAACCGTGAGATCGCCCTGAAGGTGATGCACCCCCACCTGGCGGAGGGGGAGCAGGCCGCGAGCTTCCGGCAGCGCTTCGAGCGCGAGGCGCGCTCGGCGGCCGGCCTGCAGCACCACGGCGTCGTCGCGGTCTACGACCAGGGCACCGACGGCGACATGCGCTACCTGACCATGGAGTACGTGCCGGGTACCAACCTGCGCCAGCTCATCCGCGACGGCGACCTCACGCTGCGCCGCTCGTTCGCGATCCTCGACGTGGTGCTCTCCGCGCTCGCCGCAGCGCACGCCAAGGGGATCGTGCACCGCGACATCAAGCCGGAGAACGTGCTGCTGGAGGAGGGCACCGGCCGCCCCAAGGTGGCCGACTTCGGCCTGGCCCGCGCCATCTCCGAGGTTTCCAACACGACGACGGGCACGGTGCTGGGCACGGTCGCCTACCTCGCGCCCGAGACCATCGCCACGGGGCACGTCGACGCCCGCGCCGACGTGTACGCCGTGGGCATCCTCGCGTTCGAGCTGTTCACGGGCCGCCTCCCGCACGAGGGCGAGGGGCCCATCCAGGTCGCCTACGCGCACGTCAACACCGACGTGCCGCCCGTGAGCGCGTTCGCCGGCCACCTGGGCCGCCCGCTGGACCTGCTGGTCCGGGCGCTGACGGCGCGCGACCCCGACCGGCGCCCGCACGACGCCGCGGTGGCGCTCGACGTGCTGCGCAGCACGTTCCGGCAGATCCCGAACGAGGTGCTGGACATCCCCGCGAAGGCGGCGCCCCCGCCGTCGTCGGCCGCCGTGAAGGCCGCGCGCACCGCGGTGGTGGAGCGGCCGCCTGCCGGGCACTGGGTGGCTCAGCAGCCGCCGCCGCAGCCGCCCCAGCCGCAGCAGCAGCCCGCGCGACGGCCCCGGTTCGGCGGCAAGGTCGCGCTGGCCGTGGCCCTGGTCGTGGTCCTGTTCGGCGCCTGGTGGTACACGGAGCAGGGCCCGGGCGCCTATGCCGTGGTGCCGAACGGCGTCGTGGGCGTCACCGAGGCGCAGGCCGAGGAGGCGCTCACCGAGGCCGGGCTGAAGTCCTCCAGCGTGCAGCAGCACGACTCGGACGTGCCGGAGGGCGAGGTGATCTCGGCGCTCCCGGACGAGGGCCGGCGTGCTCTGCGCGACGAGCCCGTGCGCCTCGTGGTCTCGCAGGGACCCGAGCTGGCCGACGTGCCGAGCGGGCTGGTGGGCATGACCCAGGACGAGGCTCAGGCGGCGCTGCGCGACGTCGGCCTCCTCGACGTCGTGGTCTCGCGCGAGTACTCCGCTGACGTGGTGCGCAACCGGGTGATCTGGGCCTCCGTCCGCGAGGGCGGCTCCGTCCCGACGGACGAGACCGTGCGGCTCACCGTCTCGGACGGGGCGCCCCCGGTCACCGTGCCCGACGTGACGGGCCTGTCGGCCGACGACGCCACGGACACGCTGGCCGGGCAGGGGTTCGAGGTCGCGCGCGAGGAGAAGTCCGACAAGAAGGTCGAGGCCGGTGCGGTCATCCGCACCAAGCCGGACGCCGGCAAGGGCGCCGAGCAGGGCAGCACCGTCACGATCGTGGTCAGCAAGGGCGAGCCGGGCACCGTGCCCGACGTCGTCGGGCTGTCGGTCGAGGACGCCCAGGTCCGGCTCGACGAGGCCGGCTACGAGTCGGTGGTGCGCGGGTTCGGCGAGCTGTTCGGCGAGGGCGTCAAGGAGACCGAGCCCGCGGCGGGGGAGAAGCTCAAGAAGGGCGAAGAGGTCACGATCTGGACCTGGTGAGCCTGGACCGGGTGAGGCTGGACCTGGTGCGGCTGGACCTGGTGCGGCTCAGGCCGCCCGGTCGACGGCGGCGTGGGCCAGGTCGGTGAGCAGGCCGCGGCCCGGCTCGGCGAGGTCCGCCAGGTCCAGCAGCGCGTGGCCGCGCACCGCGAGGTCGGTGATGAGCTGCTCGACGGCGTCCAGCGCCCCGGAGCCCACGATCACCTCGCGCACCCGCGCCACCTCCGCCTCGGACAGGTCCGGGTTGCCCAGCGCGGCCACCAGGACCGTCGCCTCGGGGCCCTCGGCGTCGGGCAGCAGCGCCAGGGTGCGGGCCACGACCACGGTCCGCTTGCCCTCTCGCAGGTCGTCGCCGGCGGGCTTGCCCGTGACGGCCGGGTCGCCGAAGACGCCGAGCACGTCGTCGCGGAGCTGGAACGCCTCGCCCAGCGGCTTGCCCGCCGCCTCGATCCCGGCCGCCGCCTGCGGGCCGGCGCCGGCCAGCAGCGCGCCGAGCGCGAGCGGGGCGGCCACGGAGTAGCTGGCGGTCTTGGCGCGCAGCACGTCGCGGGCGCGCTCCTCGTCGGCGGCGGGGTCCTTGCCCCACGGCTCGGCCTGGACCAGCACGTCGAGGTACTGGCCGACCACGACCTCGCTCTGCATCGCGTCGAAGCGGGCGCGGGTCGCGGCGGCGACGGGCGCCGGCAGGGCCTCGACCGCGGCCGACAGCTCTCGCTGGGCCGCCAGCAGCACGAGGTCGCCGATCAGGATCGCGGCGGAGTCGCCGAACCGCACCGGCTCGCCGGCCCAGGCCGCGCCCACGTGCTTCGCGGCGAACGCCCGGTGCGCGGTGGGGCGGCCGCGGCGGGTGTCGGAGTTGTCCATCACGTCGTCGTGCAGCAGGGCGGCGGCCTGGAACAGCTCGAGCGCGGCGCCCACGCGGACGGTCGCGATCCGGGCGGGGTCGGCCGGGTCGGCGGAGCCGCCGTGCGCCCGGAACGACCAGTAGCAGAACGCGGACCGCAGGCGCTTGCCGCCCATCAGCAGCCCGGCGGCCTCCTCGACCATTGCCTCGGCGCTCGGGCTGATCGCCCCGACCTCGGCCGTCAGCCGCTCGAGGTGGGCGGTCACCGCGGCGTCGACGTCGGCGCGCAGGTGCTCGGCGTCGACGAGGGCTGCGGGGCTCAGGGCACTGGGACGGGCAGGTGAGACTGGCACGGGACCAGCCTATGGGGTTCGGACGGTGCCGCTGATCGAGCAGAGCCGCCGCTCGCCGTCGTCGAGCACGCCGACCACGAGGGACTCCTGTACCTGGCCGGACTTGGTCTTCGTGGTCCGCACGAACGCGGTCTGCGCCGTGAGGCCGCTCGCGTCCGGTGCCGAGATCTGCTTGAAGCCCTGCCGGGTCAGGATCTTCCTGGCCTGCCCGACCACCTGGTCCGTGGAACGGCTGGACGACAGGTTCAGCGTGACCTGGGTCATCGGGACGCTCTTGGTCTTCGACCCCTTGGTGGCGGCCACGGGCCGGGCCGACGACGCCAGCAGCGTGGCGTCCTCGGGCACGGGGAACAGGTCGGTGGGGAAACCCTGCGCGTAGGTCGCCACCGCGGAGGAGGGGTCGAAGGTCGGCAGCTCGGTCGGCCCGCCCGTCGCGGCCGCGCTCGGCCCGGGGGTGCCCGCCGCGGTGCTGCCCGCGCCGGCCTGCTCGGTCGCGGCGCCGGTCTCGTCCCCGCAGCCCGCGGTCGCGAACGCCAGTCCGACGGCGGCGGCGAGCGCGGCCGTCCGGCGGACTGTGGCGAAGCGGGACACGCGCACACCGTAGCTGCACCGGGCGGGGCGGCGACAGCGTGCGGTGATCCGGGCGGACCCGACGGGGGCTGGAGACCCTCGCGACGGGCCCTTCCGACGGACCCTCGTGACGGACCCTCGTGACGGAACTGCAGGGCGGCGAGCGCGACCACAGGAAGCCCGTTGTCCACACTGCCCTCCTGGGCGCGCTCGCGGCTCGCCGGCGGGCTGGGATCGACGACATGAACCCCGACGTCAACCCGAACTCCGGCAACTGCCTACCCGGTGGTGGCCTCCCAGACAGCTTTCCCGACGGCCTCCCCGACGGCTTCCCCGACGGCGTCCCCGGCAACTTCCCCGACGGCCTTCCCGACAGAGACCCCTCGGCCCGTGACTTCTCTGCCCGGGACGTCCCCGAGCGCACGACCCCGAGGAGCGGCGCCTCGCCGGGCACCGTCGTCCCGGACCGCGGACGCGCTCCGGCGGTGTCGAACGCCCGGGTGGTCCGCGTGGCAGGGCCGGAGGACCTCCTCGCGTACATCCCCTACCGGCTCGGCTTCGAGCCCGTCGAGTCGGTCGTGGTGGTGAGCCTGACGGGCCCGCGGCAGCGCGTCGGGCTCGTGGCCCGGGTCGACCTCGCCGACCTCCGGCTGCGCCGGCCCGGCGACCCGGCCGGGCCCGACGGCGGCGTCACCGCCCGCTGGCTCACCGACCACCTGGTGGCCGACGGCGCGGACCGAGCCGTCGTCGTGCTGTACACGGCGACCGACGCCACCGCGCCGAGCGGGGCCGCGCGACGGGCCGCGGACGTGCTCCGGGCCCGGATCGACCGGCGGTTGCCGGGCACCGAGGTCTGGCTCGTGGCGCCCACGGGCTTCCGCGCGCTCGACTGCCCGGACCCGCTGTGCTGCCCGGCCGGGGGCCGGCCGCTCGCCGTGCTCAAGGGCAGCCGCGTCGCCGCCCACATGGTGCTGGAGGGCCGCACCGTGGCCGGCACCCGCGAGGAGCGATACACGCTGCGCCCCGCGTCGGAGGCCGCCCGCACGCAGGCGCGCCGCGCGGCCGCGCGCTGGACGGACACCTACCGGCGCCTGCGGCACCGCACCCGATTCCCGGACGGCGGCGGTCCACTCGACGTCGCAATGCCGGACAAGCAGCCGGACAAGCAGCCGGACGCGCAGCCGGGCGCGAGCGCCGCTCGCGAGGCGGCCCGCAGCGCCGCGCGGACCACCGCCCGGCGTGCTGCCCGCACCGGTGCCCGGTCCGCCGTGGCACGGGCCGAGCAGGCCCAGCGGGAGCTCGCCGAATGGGGCGCACAGAGCCTGGGCCTGTGGCGCTCGGCGGTGCGGGCCGTGGCGGACGCGGAGCCGGGGCAGCCCGTGCCGATGTCCCCGGTGGACCTCGGCAAGATCGGGGCGGCGCTCGCGGACATACCCGTCCGGGACGCGGTGCTGCTCAGCCTCGTGCCGGGTACCGGACAGGCGGCCCTGCGCACCGCCCGGCGTGAGGCGGACGGTGACACCGACCTCGCCACGGGAGCCGTGATGGCCCAGATCGTCGACCCGGAGCGGGGCATTCCGCCCGACCAGGACCGCACCGACCCGGCTCGGAGGGTGCTGGAGGCGGTCGTCCGGCACGTTCCGCGCAACCGGCGGGCCCCGGCATACCTGCTGCTGGCGCTCATCGCCTGGTGGCACGGCGACGGCGGGCTGGCGGTCGAGCGGGTGTCGGACGCGCTCGGCGTGGACCCCGACTACCGCCTCGCGCTCCTGCTCCGCAGCGCGGTCGTCGGGGGAGTCCCGCCGGGCTGGATACGGCGGGAGCGGACTCTGTTCCGCGGCGGAGCCGGCGCAGTGACGGAACGGGGCACGGTGGCGGAACCGGCTCCGGCGACAGAAGCGGCCACAGCGACGGAACCGGGCGCCGCGACGGAACCGGGTGCGGCCATGGAACCGGGCACGGTGGCCACGGGGTGAGCCCGACGGGCGGGGCTCACGCGTGAACGCACCGGGTCACCTCGCCGGGTGAGCTGGTCGGGGTGAGCCGGGCCGCGTGAGCCGGTCCGGGTGAACCACCGGGTGAACCGACCCCGATGAGGTGCTCCGGGTGCGGTCCGCCTGCCGTGTGCGGCACGGACCCGGGCGTGGTGTGGGGTAGCGTCGGCTGACATGACGATCGTCGTCGGACACCTCGCCACGCCCGAGGGCCAGGAGGCCCTGAGCACCGCCGTCACCGAGGCCCGGGAGCGCAAGGCCCCGCTGGTCATCGTCACGAGCGGGAAGCGCCCCGTCGACGAGTGCCGGGCCGAGCTCGACGAGCTGGCGAGCGGTGCGGCGGCCGGCGTCGACCTGCGCGTCGAGGAAGGCACCGGCGACCTCGCCGAGGACCTGATCCGCGCCGCCACCAGCACCGGCGCCGACCTCATCGTGATCGGCTTGCGCCGGCGCAGCCCCGTCGGCAAGCTCATCCTCGGTGCGGGCGCGCAACGGATCCTCGTCGAGGCGCCGTGCCCGGTGCTGGCCGTCAAGGTCTGAGCTCACGGGCTGAGCCCGGCCGGCCGGATCGCGCCTACCGAAGCCCTCATGTGAGCCCCGGCCTGAGCCCCAGCCATGCCCCGCCTGTGCCCCGGCCAGGCCCCGCCTGAACGTACGGTCGACCGTCCCGGCCTCGGCTCCGACCTGGGGCCCTGACAGGGTCCCGCCCGGCCGCCGTCCCGCGCCTGGTCCTGGGCAGATTCGCCGGATCTTCGCCAGATCGGGAATGGTGCGGGCACCCGGTTCGTTGACTCTGGGCACGCGAAATCAGAAACCCCGCGGGGTGGTCCCGCCCGACGTGACTTCGCACTGACTTTGCCCATATCACCGCGTTCGTCGCGGGGTACAGGGAGGCCGACGGTACAATATATATGTTCGCCGGCGGAAGAAGAAGGTCCAGTGACGGCCCCGCCGGCAGTACACCGCCCCCTCGAATGCCGAAAGGTCGGTTTGTGGCGCCCACTCCGCTGAAAGCCCCCCAGGACATCGCTCCTGTCCCTGCACGCGACAACCTGCCCCGTGAGTTCGAGCATCCTGCCTTGCAGGAGCTCCTCGCTCGCGGTGCCGCCGACGGCTCGGTCGACGCCGAGAACTTCCGGCGTGCATGCGAGACGGCACAGGTCGGTGACGCCAAGCGGCTGAAGGCGGTGCTGCGCGCACTGGCCAACGCCGGTGTGCAGGTGGGGCTCCCCACCATGACCAAGGTGGCCGCCGCGTCGGCCACCCGGTCCACCGCGGTCGCCGCCAAGGCGCCCGCAGACGAGGCGGAGGCCTCCGCGAAGCCGGCCCGGCGCACCCGGGCGACGGCGGCGAAGACCACGACCGCCAAGAAGTCGGCCCCGGCGCGCTCCACGGCGAAGCCGAAGGACGACGACATGCCCGACGACGTCGATCTCGACTTCGACGACGCCGACGATGACGATGACGAGGCGACGACGAGCACGCGCAAGAAGCCGGCGGCCAAGGCCGGCGCGAAGAAGCCTGCCGCTCGGGGCAAGTCGAAGTACGACAACATCGAGCCCGACGGCGTCGCCGTCGAGGACCCCGAGGACGAGACCGACTCCGGTCCCGAGACCGTCACCAAGACGACTCGTGGCCGTGGCGGCAAGACGGTCAAGGAGGGCGACGAGAGCTCCGGCTTCGTCGTCTCCGACCGGGACGACGACGACCAGCCCGCGCAGCAGGTCGTCACGGCCGGTGCGACCGCAGACCCGGTCAAGGACTACCTGAAGCAGATCGGTAAGGTCGCGCTGCTGAACGCGGAGCAGGAGGTCGAGCTCGCGAAGCGCATCGAGGCCGGCCTGTTCGCGGAGGAGCGTCTCGCGACCACCGACTTCGACCGGAACGACAAGGACCAGCGCCGCTTCGAGCGCGACCTCAAGTGGATCGCGCACGACGGCAAGCGGGCCAAGAACCACCTGCTGGAGGCCAACCTCCGCCTCGTGGTCTCGCTGGCCAAGCGCTACACGGGCCGCGGCATGCTGTTCCTGGACCTGATCCAGGAGGGCAACCTCGGTCTGATCCGTGCGGTCGAGAAGTTCGACTACACCAAGGGCTACAAGTTCTCGACCTACGCGACCTGGTGGATCCGGCAGGCGATCACGCGTGCCATGGCCGACCAGGCCCGCACCATCCGCATCCCGGTGCACATGGTCGAGGTCATCAACAAGCTGGCCCGCGTCCAGCGCCAGATGCTCCAGGACCTGGGCCGCGAGCCCACGCCGGAGGAACTGGCCAAGGAGCTGGACATGACCCCCGAGAAGGTGGTCGAGGTCCAGAAGTACGGCCGCGAGCCCATCTCGCTGAGCACCCCGCTCGGCGAGGACGGCGACAGCGAGTTCGGTGACCTCATCGAGGACTCCGAGGCCGTCGTCCCCGCGGACGCCGTGTCGTTCACGCTGCTCCAGGAGCAGCTGCACCAGGTTCTCGACACCCTCTCGGAGCGCGAGGCCGGTGTGGTCTCCATGCGGTTCGGCCTGCAGGACGGCCAGCCCAAGACGCTCGACGAGATCGGCAAGGTCTACGGCGTGACGCGTGAGCGCATCCGCCAGATCGAGTCCAAGACGATGTCGAAGCTGCGTCACCCCTCGCGGTCGCAGGTGCTGCGGGACTACCTCGACTGACCTCGACCGACGAGCACGAGCTGTCCTGACCTGAGTGGCGGTCAGGACGAGCACCACCGACGCCGGGCGGGTGAACTTCTTCGGAAGTGCACCCGCCCGGCGTCGTCGTATGGGAGCGTGCCCGATGTGTCCCCTTCGAACAGCGCCGCTCCCGCAGCACTACTCGCCCGGGTGATCGCGGCCGTCCTCGCCTCTCTCCTCGCCGTCGGTCTGTCCACGGTGCCCGCGGCGGCGGCCGGCTACACGCTCAGCGCGTCCGGCACGACGACGACCACGGCGACCGTCTCGAAGACGCTCTCGGTGGTCTATCGCTACAACGGCAGGGCGCAGAAGCGGGTCAAGGTGAACCTGCAGCGGTACAGCAACGGTGCGTGGGTCCAGGTCAAGACCGTCACGACCAACGCCTCCGGCAAGGCGTCGACGGCGGTCAAGCCGTCTGCCACCACGAAGTACCGCTTCAAGACCACGCGGGCGACGAGCTCGACGCTCACCGTCACGGTCGTGCCGGGCTCGTGGGCGATCGCCGGCTCGGGCTACGGGCACGGCGTCGGCATGGCGCAGTGGGGCGCGTACCAGATGGCGCGCGAGGGCAGTTCCGCCGCGCAGATCCTGGGCTACTACTACCCGGGTGCGACCGTGAGCACTGCCAACAACCCCCGCACGTCGGTCGACGTGCAGGTGCTCGGCAGCTCCGGCGATCCCGCCACCACGACCCTGAGCCTGTCCGCCGGGTCGTGGCGGCTCCTGGACGGCGCCGGGACGCAGCTCGCCACCGGGACGTCGGCCCGCAAGATCTCGATCGCCCGGACGTCGTCCGGCGTGACCGCGCGGGTCACCGAGAACGGCACGGTGGTGCAGAAGTTCGGCGTCCGCCCGACATTGGGGCTGGAGTGGACCGGCACCGACTACTGGGACCCCGACGGCACCGCCGGCACGGTCAGCGTGTCCGGCGCGCAGGGTACCTACCGCCACGGCCGCCTGCGGATCAGCAGCCCCGGCACGCTTCCGAACGTGGTCAACCAGGTGGTCATCAACGACGAGTACCTCTACGGGCTCGACGAGATGGCCGCGCTGTGGGGCACGAGCGGCTACGGGGGAGCGGCGGCCCTGCAGGCGCAGGCGGTCGTCGCGCGCAACTACGCCATCCTCGCCAAGACCGCGGGCCTGAAGGCCGCCTGCGACTGCCACCTCTACGACGACACCCGCAGCCAGAACTACACCGGCTGGAAGAAGGAGGGCGGCGAGGCGGGCGCCACCTGGCGCGCGGCCGTGGACGCGACCCGGCAGGACGCCGCCGGCACGGTCACGGTGGTGCGCAACGCGTCGGACGGCATCGCCGAGACGCCGTACTTCGCGTCGTCGGGCCGCGGCGGCAGCTCCTCCGGCACCACCAACAACCAGGACGCCTTCGGGACGGCGGCCCAGTCCCACCTCCGGCACGTCGCCGACCCGTACTCCCGGCAGGCGCCGGGCAACCCGTACGTGTCGTGGACCGGCGTCCTGACCCAGGCGCAGGCCCGGAGCGTCTTCAAGCTCTCGTGGGTCCGCTCCGTCAAGGTCACCGCGCGCTACTCCAGCGGGCAGATCAAGACGATGCAGGCGGTCTCCACCACGGGTGGTACGCGGACGCTCACCAGGACCGCGGAGGGCTGGCGCACCACGCTCGGGTTCCGCGGGTCCTGGGCGGACACGGTGACCGCACGGAAGTGAGGCCGGGCGGGGCGGGGACGTCTTCGAGCGGAGACGTCGGCAGGGATGAATTCAATGGAAATATCCTGAATACACCCTAGGCGGTGCCGCGCCCGGACGTTACGGTAGCCCCTGGCAACGATGCCAGCTCTAACGATGCCTGCTGTGTTGCCTGACGTGATGCCTACCGTGTTCCGGGACCAGGAAGGTGACGCCGATGTCGCTAGCAAGGTCGCACCGCAGCCCGTCCTCCGCTCACTCAGCTCGCCACCCAGCCCGCGCCTCAGCCCGCCACCCAGGCAGCCCCTCGGTCCGCCGACGGCGGCTGGGTGCCGCGGTCCTGGCCCTCGCCACGGGCGTCGTGCTCGCCGTCGTGCCGGGGACGTCGGCACCGGCGGCGACGCCGCAGGCGAACCCGGCCGAGACGCCATCGGCCACCGACCAGGCCGCCTGGCCCGTCACGGACGCCCACCTGCCCACGCCGTGGACCGAGGACGTCACGCCCGACAACGCGCTGCCGGAGTACCCGCGCCCGCAGCTGGTCCGGGACCGCTGGGAGAACCTGAACGGCCTGTGGGAGTTCGCGGGCGCCGCCGAGGGCGAGGCGCCGCCGTTCGGGCAGACGCTCGCCGAGGAGATCCTGGTCCCGTACCCGACCGAGTCGGAGCTGTCGGGCATCGACCGGCACGAGGACCACATGTGGTACCGACGCACGGTCGAGGTCCCGGCGTCGTGGCGCACCGCCGGCCAGCGGACCGTGCTGAACTTCGGCGCCGTGGACCACACCGCGACGGTGTGGGTCAACGGGCAGGAGGTGGCTCACCACGAGGGCGGCTACGGCCGGTTCTCGGCGGACGTCACGGACGCGCTGACGGCGTCGGGCCCGCAGGAGGTGCTGGTCGGCGTCACCGACCGGACCGACGCCACCTGGCAGCCCGTCGGCAAGCAGCGCAACGTCCCGGACCGCGGCATCTTCTACGAGGGCGCCTCCGGCATCTGGCAGACCGTCTGGATGGAGCCCGTCGCGGCGGCGCACGCCACCCGGCTGGACATGACCACCGACGTCGACACGAGCACCATCGCGCTGACCGTCGAGGGCAGCGCGGCGGCCGACGGCGGCACGGCGGAGGTCGTCGTCCGCGGCGCGAAGGGCCGGCTCGCGGCGCGCGCCACCGGGAGCGTCGGCGACGAGCTCTCCGTGCGTGTGCCGGGCGCCCACCTGTGGACGCCCGACGACCCGTACCTCTACGACCTCGAGGTCCGCGTCCGCGACGCGCGCGGCAAGGTCGTCGATACCGTCGGCTCGTACGTCGGCATGCGCGAGATCGGCATCGCGCCGGGCGAGGACGGGCGCAACCGCGTCACCCTCAACGGCGAGGTCGTGTTCCTGCTGTCCACGCTCGACCAGGGCTACTGGCCGGACGGTATCTACACGGCCCCCACGGACGAGGCGCTCGCGTTCGACCTGGAGCAGCACAAGGAGCTGGGTTTCAACACGGTGCGCAAGCACATCAAGGTCGAGCCGGACCGCTGGTTCTACCATGCCGACCGGCTCGGCCTGCTGGTCTGGCAGGACATGCCGTCGATGAAGACGGGCCGGCCGCCGGTCGAGGCGCAGGAGCGCTTCGAGCGCGAGCTGCACGAGATGGTCGACCAGAACAAGAGCTGGACCTCGGTGATCGGCTGGATCCCGTTCAACGAGGGCTGGGGCGAGTGGTCCCAGGAGGCGACCGGGCGGATCGCGCGCGAGGTCAAGGCGCAGGACCCGACCCGGCTCGTGAACGCCCACTCCGGCGTCAACTGCTGCGACTCGCTGGGGGACAGCGGCGCGGGCGACATCATCGACTGGCACCAGTACGTGGGCCCGGCCCAGCCGGTGCCGGACGCCACCCGGGCGTCGATCGACGGCGAGCACGGCGGGTTCGGCCTGGAGGTCGACGGGCACATGTGGTTCGAGGACGGCCACGCCTACGAGATGACGCCCGACGTCGCCACGCTCACCCGGCGCTACGTCGAGAACACGCAGGACGTGCTCACGTCGGCGCAGCAGTGCGGCATCAGCGGGTCGATCTACACGCAGATCACCGACGTGGAGCACGAGGTCAACGGCTTCTTCACCTACGACCGGCAGGTCGAGAAGATGGACCTCGCCCAGGTGCGTCAGGTGAACGAGGAGGTCATCGCGGGCGCGGACGGGTCGGGCGCGGAGCCGCCCGTCGTCGACCCCGGGACGCCCGGCCTGGCCGGCGTGCACGCCTGGGGCTTCGACGAGGGGTCCGGCACGGTGGCCGCGGACGGCGTCGGCGACGCCGACGCGACCCTGGCCGGGACGACCTGGGCCGACGGCGCCCTGTCCTTCGACGGCGCGGGCGAGGCCGACACGGGGCAGGCCCTGGTGCGCACCGACGGCTCCTACAGCGTCTCGGCGTGGGCCAGGCTGGACGTGGCCGACGGCGGCTTCCAGACCGTGGTCAGCCAGGACACCGGCGCGAACAGTGCGTTCTTCCTGCAGTACTCGGGGCAGGACCAGCGCTGGGCCATGAGCTTCGTGGGAGCGCGGGCGCTGTCGCCCGAGAAGCCGGAGCCGGGCCGCTGGTACCACCTGACGGGGGTGCGCGACGCCGCCACGGGGGAGCTGTCGCTCTACGTGGACGGCGAGCGGGTGGCCACGAAGGACGTGTGCACGGCGCCGGAGACGCAGGGGCCGCTCGTGATCGGCCGCGGCCAGTACGGCGGGAACGAGGTGGACCACCTGCGCGGTGACGTCGACGACGTCCGCGTCTTCGACCGGGCGCTGTCGGCCGCCGAGGTGGCGGAGCTCGCGGCGGGCTGACGGGCCCGTCCGGGCATGACAACGCCGGCGGTGCGTCACCCTTCGGGGTGGCTCACCGCCGGCGTCGGTCTGTCGGCGTCTGTGGTCCGGTGGTCGTCCGGCCTGGGTGTCAGGCCTGGCCGTGCTCCGCGTGGAGCCGGTCGGTCTCGTCCTGGACATGGGTGGCGACGTCCGCGTAGGCGGACGCGTGTGCGCGCGCGTGGTGGCCACAGAAGAGCAGCTCGCCCACGGGCAGAACGACGCGCACGTAGGCCTGCGCGCCGCAGCGGTCGCAGCGGTCGAGGGCGGTGAGCGGTTCGGTCGTCAAGGTCGTCACATCTCCATCCAACCATTCGCTCGCGCGGTTCATGCCGGCCCGGGTGGGCGGTTCGCTGCGAGCATAGCGGCGTGGCTCACAGTTTTGGTCCCCTTCCGCCCCCAATTGCGCTGAAAGGGTAATTTCCGTCATCGGGTGAATCTTGGTGTCACACAGCCGTTCGGTCCCCGGTTCCAGCGTTCTCACGGGGAGCCTGACGTCGGTTGTCGGTGTCCTCGTCTACGCTGTCGCCGTGACCGCAACGTCCGAGTCGTACACCGCTCGCCACCTGTCCGTCCTCGAGGGTCTCGAGGCGGTCCGTAAGCGTCCCGGAATGTACATCGGGACCACCGACTCCCGTGGCCTGATGCACTGCCTCTGGGAAGTCATCGACAACTCCGTCGACGAGGCCCTGGGCGGCCACGCCACGAAGATCGGGGTCGTGCTGCACGCCGACACCTCGGTCACGGTGTCCGACGACGGCCGTGGCATCCCGGTCGACATCGAGCCCAAGACCGGCCTGAGCGGCGTCGAGGTGGTCTACACCAAGCTGCACGCGGGCGGTAAGTTCGGCGGCGGCTCGTACCAGGCGTCCGGTGGTCTGCACGGCGTCGGCGCCTCCGTCGTGAACGCGCTGTCCTCGCGCCTCGACGTCGAGGTGGACCGCGGCGGCAAGACGCACCGCATGACCTTCCACCGCGGCGAGCCCGGCATGTTCTCCGACCCGGCGGCGGGGCCCAGCCCGGACGCCACGTTCCAGCCCTTCGTGGACCACTCCGTGCTCGCCGTCGTCGGCAAGGTCGCGCGCGGCCGTACCGGAACGCGCGTGCGCTACTGGGCCGACCGGCAGATCTTCCCCAAGTCCGCGGTGTTCAGCTACGACGAGCTGGTCACCCGCGTCCGGCAGACCACGTTCCTGGTGCCGGGCCTGGAGATCGTCGTGCGCGACGAGCGCGGCCTGCCCGGCACCCCGGGCGAGAACGGCCCGCACGAGGAGTCGTTCAAGCACACCGGCGGCGCCGCCGACTTCGTCGAGTTCCTGGCCCCCGACACGCCCGTGACGGCGACGTGGGTCCTGCAGGGCTCGGGCAACTTCACCGAGACGGTTCCGGTGCTGGACGAGCGCGGCCACATGTCGCCGCGCGAGGTGCAGCGCGAGTGCGAGGTCGACATCGCACTGCGCTGGGGCACGGGCTACGACACCGAGGTGCGCTCGTTCGTCAACATCATCTCGACCCCCAAGGGCGGCACGCACCTGACGGGCTTCGAGCAGGGCCTGCTCAAGGTGATCCGCAAGAACGTCGAGGCCAACGCGCGCAAGCTCAAGGTCTCCACCAAGGACGGCGCGGAGCGCATCGAGAAGGACGACGCGCTCGCGGGCCTCACGGCCGTGGTCACCGTGCGCCTCTCGGAGCCGCAGTTCGAGGGGCAGACCAAGGAGGTGCTGGGCACCGGACCGGTGCGCCAGATCGTCTCCCGCGTGGTCGAGAAGGAGATCCAGGCCCTCCTGAGCTCCACCAAGCGCGACGAGAAGACGCAGGCCTCGCTGCTCCTGGACAAGATCGTCGCCGAGATGCGCGCGCGCATCACGGCCCGCAAGCAGAAGGAGATCTCGCGCCGCAAGAACGCGCTGGAGACCTCCTCGCTGCCGGCCAAGCTCGCGGACTGCCGGTCGAACGACGTGGAGCGCTCCGAGCTGTTCATCGTCGAGGGCGACAGCGCGCTCGGCACCGCCAAGCTGGCGCGCTCCAGCGACTTCCAGGCGCTGCTGCCGATCCGCGGCAAGATCCTGAACGTCCAGAAGGCGTCGATCAGCGACATGCTCCGCAACGCGGAGTGCGCCGCGATCATCCAGGTGCTCGGGGCGGGCTCCGGCCGGTCCTTCGACATCGAGGCAGCGCGCTACGGCAAGATCATCATGATGACCGACGCCGACGTCGACGGTGCGCACATCCGCACGCTGCTGCTGACGCTGTTCTACCGGTACATGAAGCCGATGGTGGAGGCCGGGCGTGTGTTCGCCGCCGTCCCGCCGCTGCACCGGGTCGAGGTGATCGGCAGCGGCCGGCGCAAGAACGAGTACATCTACACCTACTCCGAGGCCGAGCTGGGCGTCACGCTCAGGAAGCTCGACAAGGCGGGCCGGCGCTACAAGCCGGACATCCAGCGCTACAAGGGCCTGGGCGAGATGGACGCCGACCAGCTCGCGGAGACCACCATGGACCCGCGGCACCGCACGCTGCGCCGCGTCACCGCGGAGCACGCCGAGGCGGCCGAGCGCGCGTTCGAGCTGCTCATGGGCACCGACGTGGCGCCGCGCAAGGAGTTCCTCATCAACGGCGCGGCCGAGCTGGACCGGTCCCGGATCGACGCCTGAGGCAGCCGGTGCACGGCGCCCGCCGCCTGAGACGGCGGCGCCGTGCCACGCGCCCCGACCTAGACTGACGGGCGTGAACACGACCTCTCGCCGCCCGCTGACGGCAGTCGCCGCCACGGCCACCGCTCTTCTCGTCGCCGGCCTGCTCGGCGCCTGCGGCGGTACGACCGCGGAGCCGGAGACCATGGTCTCCGCGACGCTGAGCCAGCAGTCGGACGCCGAGACGGCCGGACCGTCGGCGTCTGCCGCCGCGGACACCCTGAGCTACCCCGGCCGCACGGGCGCGACCGCCCTGGAGCTGCTGCTCGAGGCCGACCCGTCGGCCGAGGTCACCGGCGAGGGCGAGAACGCCTTCGTCACGGCGATCAACGGCCGCGCCGCCGACGACTCGAAGAACGAGTTCTGGTCGCTGTCCGTGGACGGCGAGCCCGCGCAGGTGGGCGCGGGATCCCTGGAGACCGAGGACGGTCAGGAGATCACGTGGACGATCGACACGTTCTGAGGCCGTCCGACGACGGCGGCCGGCGCGAAGCGGGCCCGCACGCCGGCGGCGTGCCCGGTGATCCGGCTGCCCGCGACCTGACGGTCCGGGAGCTGGCCCACCGCTGGTGGCGTCCGGCGACCGTGGTGCTCGTGCTGGCCGCCGCTGTGGTGTGGCGGCTGGTCGCGCCCGGCCTCGGCGCGCCGCCGAACCTCGAGATCGCGACCGCGGCGACCTTCCTCGCCGTGCTCCTGCTGCGCAACCGGTGGGCGGCCGTGGTGCCGTTCGCCGTCGTCGCGGTGAGCGACGCGGTGCTCGGCAACACGCAGATCATGTGGTTCACCTGGTCGGCGTGGGCCGTGGTGGGCGTCGGCGCGATCCTCGCGCGGCACCTGCGCGGACCTGGTCGGTACGCGGCCGCGCTCGGCGTGGGCGTGGTCGGCTCGCTGTGGTTCTTCGCCTGGACCAACTTCGGTGTGTGGCTGCTGGACGGGATGTACCCGTCGACCCTCGACGGCCTGCTCGCGAGCTACGTGGCTGGGCTGCCGTTCCTGCGCACCATGCTGCTGGGCAACCTGGTCCTGGTCCCGCTGGCGGCCCTCGTCGCGGACCTGGTGGAGCGCGCCGAGACGACCACGTCGACGGCCGCGGCCCCGGCCCGGGCCAAGGGCTAGGGCTAGGGCTAGCGCGAGACCGCCACCGACTTCGGCCGGTTGCACTGAGACCGGTCAATCAACCGACCGGTCTCAGCGCAAC
>NZ_JBHVEG010000073.1:0-29626 GCF_042802395.1 Promicromonospora sp. NPDC057488 | reverse complement strand
CACTGAGACCGGTCAATCAACCGACCGGTCTCAGCGCAACCGGCCGAAGTCATTGAGCGGGACCTGTCCTGAGTGGGACCTCCTGAGTGGGCCCTCCTGAGTAGGACCTTTCCTGAGTGGGGCCTGTGCCGCCAGCCTTATTGCGGTTAGAGTCAGTAGCGGCCCGCCCGCGGGCCCGGGTGCTCAATGCCGAGCGCCCGAGGACCTCACCGAGGAGATCCGATGCCGCTCGTCAACGACTCGCACGCCTCGTCCGCGCCCTCACCGGTCGGCCCGCCCGGTGCCCCGCAGGCAGGTCTGCCTGCGCTGCCGGCTTCCGTGCCGCCTGCCGCTCCGCCCCAGGTGTCGCCCGCCACTCCGCTCCAGGCACCGCCACCCGCTCCGCCCCAGGCGTCGTCCCCCGCACCCGACCCGGGCCGACACCGTGCCCGGCTCCGCTGGGCCGCCGTCGTCGCAGCCCTGACCGTGCTGGCCCTCCCCGCAGTGGCGGCCGTCCCGGCGTCGGCGTCCGACCAGTCCTCCGACGCCTCCGATGCCTCCAGCACCTCCGACGTCCCCGACGTCCCCGTGATCCCTAATCAGGCCGTCCCGCTCGACGACTTCTACATCCCACCCGCCCCGCTGCCCGACGGCGCGGACGGCGAGATCGTGCGGTGGCGCGAGGAGCCCCGGCAGCTCACCGCCCGCAACTACCTGGTGATGTACCACTCGACTAACGCGACCGGGCAGGACATCCCGGTGACCGGCCGGGTGCTGGTGCCCACCACGCGGTGGCGGGGTGAGGGTCCGCGGCCGATCGTCTCCGTGGCGAGCGGCACGCGCGGCGTCGGCGACACGTGCGCGCCGTCGCGCTGGCTCGACTACGAGCGGCCGTTCATCGAGCCGATGCTGCTGGCCGGCTGGGCCGTGGTGGTGACCGACTACGAGGGGCTCGGCACGCCGGGCGGGCACACCTACGTGGTGGGCCAGTCCGAGGGGCGCACCGTCATCGACATCGTGCGGGCCGCGACGAACCTGCCGGCCACGGGCCTGGAGGCCGGCGGCAAGGTCGCGTTCTCCGGGTACTCCCAGGGCGGCGGGGGAGCGATGTGGGCGGGCGAGCTCCAGCCCGAGTACGCGCCCGAGCTGGACCTGGTGGGCGTCGCGGCGGGCGGCGTGCCCGCCGACCTGACCGAGGTCGCCGAGGGGCTCGACGGGAAGGTCGGGTTCGGGTTCCTCCTGTTCGCGGCCTACGGGCTCGACGCCGCCTACCCGGAGCTGGACCTCGAGTCCTACCTGAACGAACGTGGCCGCGAGACCTACGAGCGCGAGAAGGACGCGTGCGTCGAGGCCACGCTGCCGCACGCGTTCCAGGACATCGGCATGTTCACGACGACGAACCCGCTGCGGTCGCCGCAGTGGCAGGCCCGGCTCGACGAGAACCGGCTCGGCGCCAACCCGCCCGACGTCCCGATCCGGCTCTTCCACGGCACCCTCGACGAGATCGTCGCCCCGGGCCAGGCGCGCGCCCTGCGCGACGAGTACTGCGCCGCGGGCGCGGAGGTCCAGTGGGAGTGGCACCTCGGCGAGCACGTCTCGACGATGGTGACCGGGGCGCCCGGCGTCATCACGTTCCTCGACCGGAGGTTCAAGGACCGGCCCTTCCTGGGGCACTGCTGAGTGCTCTGCTCAGTGCTCTGCTGATCCTGAAGTCCATGCAAAAGCGCAGGTAGGAGCCACTTTTCGCACGACCGACGACGGGCCTGGGGTGATCCCCGGGCCCGTCGTCGCCATGCCGCGTGCCGTTCCCCGGCTGTTCACGCGCGCGTCGCCGTCCGGTTAGTCCGGTTGATGACGATTGCGGAGTACGTGAGCCAGCCGCAAGGCACGAGCAACCGACAACCGAGGGGTTCTGTCATGGCCAACATCAATGTGACCTACCAGCAGATGGAAGATGCGTCGCAGCGCATCAAGCAGGAGTCGGACGACATGCAGGCCAAGCTGGATCAGCTGCGGACGCTGGTCGACAACCTGGTCCAGGACGGCTACGTGACGGACAAGTCCTCCAAGCGCTTCGACGAGTCGTACAAGGAGCTCGACAAGGGTGGCAAGCAGGTCATGGAGGGTCTGACCGGTATCGGTGAGTACCTCAAGCAGGCCGCCGAGGCGCTCCGCAAGACCGACGAAGAGCTCGCGAACGCCCTGAACAAGTAACCGCGATGGCAGACCTGGTCGTCACCAAGGAGGTCCTCGAGGACTCCGCCAAGGATCTCAAGGCCATCAACGACGAGTTCAAGAACATGTCGAAACTGTGGGACGGCGGCGCGATCTGGGGCCACGACATCGTGAAGCAGGCGATGGACGACTTCATCGACGACTGGTGGGTCAAGCGGGAGAAGCTCCAGGACCAGCTCGACAACCTCACGAAGAAGATGGACGAGGCCGCGAAGACCTGGACCGACACCGAGGACCAGCTGGCCTCGACCTTCGACCAGAAGTAGGCGCCCGCCGGCGCCCCGGCAGCAGCCACCGCACCGGCAGCAGCCACCGCCATGTGACAGCAGACATGTGACAGCAGCAGAAGAGGAGACGGATGAGCGCCGCCCGCCAAGGGGAGTGGCCACTGGTCGATCATGACTCGGACCCGGTCCCGGCCGATCCTTCGGAGCTGGACAAGGTGATCGCGCACTACAAGAAGATCTCCGAGGCGATGACCGAGCAGGCAGCCCTGCTCAAGAAGATCGGTGACGGCGACGTCCGTCTCCTCAAGGGACAGTCCGCGGACGCCATGCGCAAGCGCGCCCGCGAGAGTGCCGGGGCGCTCGACAAGGCGGCCGGCCGGTACGCCGACGTGTACTCGGCGCTCGACGCCTACGAGCCGTCGCTGACCACCGCCCGGACCGACACCTGGAACGCCCTGACCGACGCCGAGAAGGCGTCGCGCGAGCTCCAGAACGCGGAAGGTATGCCGGACCCGGTCAACGAGACGAGGCCGGACGACGCCCCGCCGCTGACCGACAAGGACAAGACCGCGTCGTCGGACCGCACGGCAGCGATCGGTGCCGCCAGCTCGAGCCTCGACGGGGCCAAGAAGAAGGTCGCCGACGCCCTCGAGACGCTCAGGGTCGCCGCCGAGACCGCCGCTGCCAAGATCCGGGAGAACTGGAAGGTCGACGACCTGCACACCTCGGGCTGGGACGCCTTCGTGCACCGGCTCAACAAGTTCCTGAAGGCGCTGGTCGAGATCCTCACCTACA
The DNA here is from genome assembly GCF_042802395.1 of Promicromonospora sp. NPDC057488. Lineage (NCBI taxonomy): Bacteria > Bacillati > Actinomycetota > Actinomycetes > Micrococcales > Promicromonosporaceae > Promicromonospora > Promicromonospora sp. NPDC057488. The sequence goes on along the minus strand of NZ_JBHVEG010000073.1, from coordinate 26,390 downwards.
TCGGGATGGCGCTCGCCGTGCTCTCGCTGCTCGTGCCGGGGCTGGGCTGGGTCACCTTCATGGGCGTCGTGGCCACCGCGATCTCCGTGCTCGCCGGCATCGTCCTGGCCGCTCAGGGAGAGGGCAGCTGGCTCGGCGTCATCCTCGGTGTGGTCAGCCTCGTGGGGATCGGCCTCGCGGCGAAGATGGCGAGCAACCTCAAGGGCGTCCAGGGGCTCGGGCTGACGAAGGGCGGGCCCGCGAAGCTGGAGAGGCTGCAGGTCGACTTCGCGAAGAACCTGCGCCTCCTCAACATCAGCAACAAGAACATGCGGCTGGACGCCAGCAAGATCTTCAGCGAGCGGCTCTCGAAGGTGAGCCTCGAGATCAAGAACATCGCGACGTTCCTCAACAAGACGAGCGTGAGCCCCGGCTGGTGGCACGTCGTCACGAAGCCGAAGTGGGTCTTCAAGTCCGACGTGAGCAGGTTCAAGGCGCAGTTCGCCGACGGTTTCAAGGGCATCCCGGGCAACTACCGGTGGGACCGGCTGATCGGCATCAGCGACATCAAGGACGTGAGCAAGATCGCGGGCAACATCGGCCTGCTCGGCCCGATCTTCCAGATCAAGCCGTGGATGTACATCGGGCCCGTCGCCTACACGCTCAGCTGGATCGGTCGTCCGTTCAGCTTCATGAACCCGTCCTTCCTGAACCCGACCGACATACGGAAGAACAACACCGGCTGGCACGACGCCAACTATTCCGGCCCGACCCTGGAGAACCCGGTCTGATGGCGGACGCCCGATGGACCTGGGAGGTCCACCCGCCCGAGGGCTGGCTGCTCGTCCCCACGGCCGCGACCCTGCCCCCCGACCTGCTCGACGCATGGGAGCGGGAGGTCACCGACCTCGTCCGCGCGTCGTTCGACGACGAACCCGAGACCGACGAGGACCCGGACGGGGTACTGCACTCGCTGCGGGAGCAGGCCGCCGCTGAGTCCGTGGCGAACCTCCGGGCCTTCGCGGACGGCGTGGTCGACGCAGGCGCCCGCGTCGTCGCAGCCCTCGGCGTGCCGGACCAGGCCCCGATCCCGGTCCTGGTCACGGTCGGCCTCGAACCCGTGGACGATCCCGGGGACGACCTCATGACCGCGCTCGGCGGCACCGGCGGTTACCCCGTCGCACCGCCGAAGACGGAGCATCTCGACCTGCCGGACGGCGACGGGCTGCGCGTGACGCGCCTGGACCTCGACCCCGAGACGGGCGGCGCCTGGATGAGCGTCGCCGTCGGCCGGCGGACCGAGCACCCGGACGCCGTGGTCGACACCGTGCTCCAGTGGCGCTCGCAGAACCTGTTCAACGCCCCGGCGATGATCGAGCTGCTCGACGAGCTGCTGCCGGCCGTAAGCATCATCAGGAGCGCACCGTGACCGACCAGCCCCAGCCCGACCAGCCCGTCGACGGCAGGCCGACCGACGCCTGGGCCCTCCTGCTCCCACCTGGCTGGGTGCGCTTCCCGACCGCCGAGGAGCACCTCCGCGAGCTGGACGAGGCGATCGAGGAGGTGGTCGCCCGCGCCCTGCCGGCCGACCTGCCGCGCGACTCGGCCGAACCACACCGGCGGATGCTCGCCGACGGGCTGCGCGCGTCGCTCGCCGACGCGCGCGCCGCCGGGGCCGGGGCGGTGTACCTGCCCACGGAGCCGATGAACGGTGTGATCATCCCCGGGTCGCTCACCGAGCTCGAGCTGGTGAGCGACCCGGGCAGCAACCCGCTCGAGGTGGTCGCGGAGGTCCTTGCCGACGGCTACGAGGAGAGCCAGCTCGTCGAGATCGACGGCCGGCCCGGCGTGCGCGTCGTCGAGACCACCCTCGACGCGCATCCCGACGGAGATCTCCCCGTGGCGTCGACCCGCCAGGTCGTGTACGTCGTGTCCCGCGACCAGGCGGACGGCGAGTGGCTGCTCCTGTCGTTCAGCACCGTCTGGAACAGCGAGGAGGGCGAGAAGCTCGCCGAGGCACTCGTCTTCTTCTTCGACGCCGTCATGACCACCTTCCGGTGGGTCGGCCCCGGCGCGAACCCCCTGAACCTGCCCGAGCCGAACCTGCCCGAGCCGAACCTGCCCGAGCCGAGCGCCCCCGGCGCCGCGCCCGACGTGACGGGCGTGGCCCGGTGACGGCGGACCGCCGGGAGACGGGACCGGCCGACGGGAAGCCGACCGACAAGTGGGCCTTCCTGCTTCCTGCCGGCTGGGCGCGGTTCCCGACCGGGGACGGGCGCGGGCACCAGCTGGACGACGCGGTGGACCAGGTGGTCGCGCGGACGTTCCCGGACCCGTTCCCGGACCCGGCGGCGCGAGCCGACGCGGACTCGCACCGGAAGGTGCTGCGGGACTCGCTGCGCGAAGCGTTCGGCGCGGCAGGCACCGGTGCGGTGTACCTCCCGACCGCGACGATGGCGGGGATGGCCATCCCCGCCTCCATCGTCGAGACCGAGCTCTTCGGCGTCGTCGGGCAGAGCCCGGTCGAGGTGGCGGCGAGCATCCTGGGCGACGCGCACGAGGAGAGCTCGTCCGTCGAGCTCGACGGACGTCCGGGCGTTCGCCTGGCGAGCACGGTGGGCGAGGTGGCGTGGGCGGACGGGCGACCGGTGGCCGGGACGCGCCAGGTCACGTACGTCGTCTCGCGGGACGAGGCCGCCGGGGACTGGCTGGTGCTGTCCTTCGGCGCCGTCTGGGACACGCCCGGCACCGAGCGGCTCGCCGGGGTCCTGGTCGAGTTCTTCGACGCGGTCATGGCCACCTTCCGCTGGACCGGAGCGGGTGCCGAACCGGTGGGTCTGCCGGAGCGCACGGTCCCGGGATCCGCATGATCATCCGCATGATCAGACCCGCGCTATCCCTTGGATCGGTCAACAACGCAGGCCTCCTCGCAAAGTCACCCGAAGTTCACCCACCGAGGGTCCGGTTCGTGTACGATCGCGCTGTTTTCCACGAGGCAATACGAGAGGATCCGCCATGGCCAACATCAATGTGACCTTCCAGCAGATGGAAGATGCGTCGCAGCGCATCAAGCAGGAGTCGGACGACATGCAGGCCAAGCTGGACCAGCTGCGGACGCTGGTCGACAACCTGGTCCAGGACGGCTACGTGACGGACAAGTCGTCCAAGCGCTTCGACGAGTCCTACAAGGAGCTCGACAAGGGTGGCAAGCAGGTCATGGAGGGTCTGACCGGCATTGGCGAGTACCTCAAGCAGGCCGCCGAGGCGCTCCGCAAGACCGACGAAGAGCTGGCCAACGCGCTGAACAAGTGACGTCATGGCTGACCTGATCGTCACCTCGGAGGTCATCGACGAGGGCGCCAAGCAGCTCAAGGCAGTGATCGAGGAGCTCAAGCACATGGATGCCATGTGGGAGGGCGGCGACATCTGGGGTCACAAGACGGTGGATGGCGCGATGGACGACTTCATCAGCAGCTGGTGGGTCAAGCGGGAGAAGCTCACGGGCAACCTCGAGGACCTCCAGGAAAAGATGGAGAAGTCCGCGGAGACCTGGAACAACACCGAGACCGAGCTGGAGAACTCGCTCAAGCCCGAATAGGTGCGCCGAGATCGAGCCCGACAGCTCGCTCGGGCCCGGACGGAGCCCGAGAGCGGACCCGAGAACGTAGGAGGAGACTGGATGAGCGCCGCCCGCGTGGGTGAGTGGCATCTGCTGGACCACGACGACGACCCGGTGCCGGCCGAGGCGTCCGGCCTGGACGCCGTGATCCGGCACTACAAAGCGATCGCCGACATGATGACCACGCAGGCGGCGCTCCTCAAGAAGGTCGGCGAAGGCGACGAGTCCCTGCTCAAGGGTGAGTCCGCCGACGCCATCCGTGAGAAGGCGGGCGAGAGCCACGAGCGCCTGGGCGCCGCAGCGGGCCGCTACGAGGACGTGCACGCGGCGCTCAAGGAGTACCAGCCCGCCCTGGAGACGGCGCGCTCGGAGACCCGGGCGGCGCTGACGGACGCCGAGGCTGCCAACGACAAGCAGCGCGGCGCCGAGGGCATGCCCGACCCGGTGAACGCCGACCGTCCGGACGACGCGAAGCCGTTGACCGACGACGAGAAGCAGGACTCGAAGGACCGCGAGAACGCCCTCGCGGGCGCGAAGGCAGATCTGGACGCGGCCAAGGCCAAGTGCCAGGCGGCGCTGGACACCCTGCAGGCCGCGGCCGACCGGGCAGCCACCAAGATCAAGGAGAACTGGGGCGACGACGGCCTCGGGCACAGTGGCTGGGAAGCCTTCCTCCACAAGGCGCTCAAGTGGATCGTCGAGATCCTGGGCTGGATCGGGATGGCGCTCGCGATCCTGGCGATGCTCGTCCCAGGATTACAGTTCCTCGCGACCGCCGCGCTCATCGTCGCGGGTATCGGCCTGCTCGGGAGCACGGTCCTCGCCATCGCGGGGGAGTCCAGCTGGGTCAACGTGATCTTCGGGGTGCTCGGGTTCCTGACCCTCGGCCTGGGGAAGGTCGCGATGCAGGCCGCGAAGCTGGGCCAGACGTTCATCGACCTGGCGAAGAACTTCGCCGCGCGCATCCCCAACTTCGTGGCCCTGATGAAGGGGCTGCCCAACCTGTCCAAGATCTTCAGCGGCGGTGGGTTCGCCAAGCTCCTGCAGAACATCAAGCTGCCCCCGCTCCGCCTCGGCGCGCCCGCCGGCCTCGGCAGCGTCACGACCTCGGTCGGTTCGTCGAGCTGGGGCTCGTTCTTCAAGAACTTCTTCGGGAAGTTCAAGATCAGCCCCGGGGACTGGGCGATCCTGAAGAACCCGATCGGTTCCTGGAAGTTCACCGACATGGTGGGCCTGCCGGACCTGGCGACCCTCAAGACCCTGAGCATCTTCGGGCGGATGGGACTCCCGGGCTTCGCCTCCATCACGCCGTTCGTCTGGACGATGGGGCCCCTGAACTTCTTCTGGGGCTTCGCGGCAGGTGCCATCCCAGCGATCATGGCGCCGTCGGACATCTTCGCCGACACCGACCCACGAACTGACTGGGACTGGGCGAAATGGGACGAGGAACACAACATGACCCCGGCGCTGATCCCGTGAGCGCGCGCACCGCCGGCGTCGGCGAGCTGGACTGGACCATCGATCCGCCCGAAGGGGTGCTCGTGGTACCCGCGGTCGGCACCGAGACCCCCGAAGCGATCAGCGCGTGGGAGCAAGAGGTCACCGAGGCCCTTCGGGTCTCGTTCGAGGAGCAGACGCCCGAGGGCTACGACCTGTCGGACGACGAGCGGGCCTACGTCCTGGAGACGGTGACGGCTTCGTTGGCCAACCTCCGGGCGCAGGCGGACCGGGGTGCGCCCGCGGGCGAGCGCGTGGTGGCGGCCTTCGGCCTGTCGGACCGCGGGCCCGTGCCCGTGGTCGTGTCCGTGGGGATGAGCGATCCGGACACGCCCGACGACGCCCTGCTCGAGGCGCTGGGCGCGAAGGGCGGCGGAGCCCCGCTCAACCCGCCGTCGGTCGAGTACCTCGACCTGCCGGACGGCGACGGGGTGCGGGTCAGCCGGCTCGACTTCGCCAACGACGGCGGCGCCTGGCTGAGCGTCGGCCTCGGGCGCCGGACCGAGTACCCGGACGCGGTGGTCGACACGGTCGTGCTCTGGCGCACGCAGGACCTCTTCGTGGTCCCGCTGATGATGGAAGTGCTCGACACGCTGCTTCCCGCCATCACCATCACCCGGAGCGAGTCCACCGGGAGCGAGTCCACCGGGAGCGAGTCATGAGCGGCGCACCGACCGCGCCCGCCGAGGCGGACCGCGGGCAGCCGAACGGTAAGCCGACCGGTAAGCCGACCGACGGCTGGACCATGCTGCTGCCGCCGGGCTGGGCCCGGTTCCCGACGGGCGAGGGCCGGGCACGGGAGCTGGACGCGGCGATCGAGCAGGTGGTCGCGCGTGCGCTGCCGGACTCGATGCCTCGTGACAGGGCCGAGCCGTACCGCCACATGCTGCGTGACGAGCTGCGCAAGACGCTCGCCGAGTCGCAGGAAGCCGGCACCGGCGCGGTGTATCTGCCGACCGAGCCGATGGACGGCGTGCTCGTCCCGGCGACCATCGCGGAGGTGGAGCTCGTCAGCGACGTGGGTCAGGACCCCCTGCGGGTCGTGACGAGCGTCCTGTCCGGCGGGTACGAGCAGAGCGATCCGGCCGAGGTCGACGGCCGTCCCGCGGTGCGGGTCGTGCAGACCAAGCACAACATGCGGCGCGGTCCGGACTGGCCGGTGGTGTCGACCCGGCAGGTCCTGTACGTCGTCTCCCGCGACGAGGCCGCGGGGGAGTGGCTGGTCCTCTCCTTCAGCACCCTCTGGAACAGCGAGAAGACCGAGCTGCTCGCCGAGGCCCTGGTGCTCTTCTTCGACGCGCTGATGACCACCTTCCGCTGGGCCGGTCCCGGCACCCGAATCCTGAACCTGCCGGAGCGGAGCGTTCCCGGCTCCGCGTGAGCCCGGACCGCGCCGAGCACGTCCGGCTTCCCTGATCGACCTCCCCGATCAACCTTCCCGACTCACGCGTCACACATCTGAAGACGGAGCAACCGTGCAGCACCCCCACCGCATCGCCGCCGCTGTCGCCGCGACGATCCTCTCCACGACCGCGGCGGGGGCCCTCCTCGTCGCGACCGTGCTGCCCGCTGCCGCCGTGCCGGCGTACGCGGGAGCCGGCACGGCCGTCACCGACACCATGACTTCCGGCGTCACGTCCGGCAGCACGACCGGCCTCGCCACGACCCTTGCCACCGGCACGAAGGACGGCGAGAAGGTCAAGTACTACGTGGTGCCGGCCAAGCCGGAGGGCGAGCAGGAGTTCCTGTTCGACATCGCCCAGCGGTTCCTCGGCGACGGCAACCGGTACTCCGAGATCTTCGAGCTGAACAAGGGCCGCACGCAGCCCGACGGCGACGCCCTGATGGACGAGACCGTCCTGCTGCCGGGCTGGGTCCTGCAGATGCCCGCCGACGCCGAGGGCGAGGGCCTCGAGGTCGGCGTGCTGCCGACCGGACCGGCCGGAGGCGCCGGTGAGGCCAGCACCCCGGCCGAGGAGCCGGCCGCGCCGTCGGTCCCGTACTACGTGATCGCGGAGACACCCGAGGGCGAGCCCGAGTACCTCTACATGATCGCCGAGCGGTTCCTGGGCGACGGCGAGCGGAACTCGGAGATCTTCGAGCTGAACAAGGGCCGCACGCAGCCCGACGGCGGCAAGCTCACCGACCCGGCGGTCGTGACGGTCGGCTGGGTGCTCCAGCTGCCGGAGGACGCCAAGGGCGAGGGCCTGCAGAACGGCCCGCTCCCGGGCCCGAGCGCGTCGCCCGAGGCCAGCGCCCCGGCGGCCGGCGAAGGCACCGAGGCGGCGGCGGACGACCAGGCCGGCGACAGCGGGTCCTGGCTGTCGCCCGTCCTGATCGGCGTGGGCCTCACGGTCATCGCCGTGGCCCTGGTGCTCGTGGTGGTCTACCTCGTGCGCCGCGCGCGCAGCAACCGCGCGGAGCCGTTCGACGACAGCCTGCTGCGCACCGACACGTCGGCGTCGTGGATGGTGGACCGGGCCCTGCGCGTGCTGCTCGCCGCCTGCGAGCGGGACGGCCTGGACGTGCCGGGTGTCACCGGCGTCTTCATCGAGGGCGGCGCGATGCGCCTGCGGTTGGCGGAGCCCGTCTCCCCGGCGCCCGAGCCGTTCGTGGCCAACGAGGACGGCCAGAGCTGGTCGGCGCCCCTGGCGCGCCTGCAGGCCGCCCCCGCGAGCGAGGCCTCGACCGCGCGCTTCTCGCGCCTGGTCACGATCGGCGTGGCCGAGACCGGCCGCGTGCTGGTCGACTTCGCCCGCGCCCGCGGCGTCATCAGCCTGGACGGCCCCACCCGCGCCCGGCACGAGGTGCTGCGCCGCTGGCTGGGCGAGCTGACCGGCAACCCCTGGTCGAACGACCCGCGCGTGGTCATGGTGGGCAACGGCCTGCCGCAGCCGGAGCAGGTGGAGCACCTGACGGCGATCGAGCAGGTCATCCCCGAGCTGGAGATCGGCGCCGGCGGCGTGCTCGTGCTGTCCCAGGCGCCGTCCGTGGCGCAGCAGGACCTGCTCGCGGCCCGGTTCTCCGACCCGCGGTTCAGCTGGGTCGTCATCGTGCTGGGCGAGTCGACGTCGGCCAAGTGGCGCATCACCGCCGCCGAGGACGGCTGGCTGCGCAGCGGTTTCCTGCCCGACGTCCGCTACACGGAGCAGACGGCGGTGCGACGGGCCGGTGAGTGAACGACCGAAGCGGATCACGCGCCTTTCCGTCGCGGCGGCTCTGCCCACTGCCCTGCCCACTGCCCTGCCCATTGCCCTGATCGCTGCCCTGCTCCTCACGCTCGCCGGGCCCGTCCCGGCGCAGGCGCAGGACGACCCCGTACTGATCTCGCAGGGCCAGCCCACCGTGGCGTCGTCCCTGGAGAAGCCCGAGTTCCCCGCGCGCCAGGCCGTGGACGGCAACCCCAACACCCGGTGGTCGAGCGCCTTCAGCGACCCCCAGTGGCTCCGGATCGACCTGGGCCGCGTCACGACCGTCAACCGCGTCGAGATCGACTGGGAGGTCTCGTACGCCACGGACTACCGGATCGAGCTGTCGAAGGACGGCGAGTCCTGGGAGACGCACTGGGTGGGCGCCGGTGACGGCGGCAAGGACGTCATGAACATCCTGGGCGAGGCCCGGTACGTGCGGATGTACTCCGGGGCGCGCAGCGGTACGGCGGGCAACTCGATCTGGGAGATGCGGGTCTACGGCGCGCCGAAGCCCACCCCGACGCCCACCCCGACCAAGAAGCCGAAGCCCCAGGTGAGCGTCACGCCCAAGGCCGTGGTCTCGCCGTCGCCCACGCCGACGCCGACCCCCGTACCGAGCCGCAGCGGCCCGCCCGGGTCGGTCCTGTACTACGTGGTCCGGGAGACGCCGGACGGCACGTTCGAGAAGCTCAACGACATCTCCGAGCGGTTCCTGGGCGACCGGGAGCGCTGGCCGGAGATCGCCGCGCTGACCGAGGGGCACCGCCAGCCCGACGGCGAGTACCTCACCGACCCGAGGACGCTGACGCCCGGCTGGGTGCTGCGCATGCCGAAGGACGCGACGGGCAAGGGGCTCAAGTTCGGTCCGTTGCCGGGCTACGAGGGCCCGTCCCCGTCGCCGTCGGTCACACCCTCGCTCGAGCCGAGCCCGACGCCGACCGACGAGGTGGCCGGCACCGCTGAGCGGGCGGCCGTGGTGGTCCCGTGGCCGGTGATCCTCCCGGTCGCCGGTGGGGTACTGGTGATCGGGCTCCTGGGTCTGCTGGTCGCCTGGCTCCTGAAGCGCCGCAAGCAGGCCGAGCCGTTCGACGACAGCCTGCTGCGCACCGACACGTCTGCGGCGTGGACGGTCGACCGCGCGCTGCGGGTGCTGATGGCGGCCTGCGAGCGGGACGGCCTGGACGTGCCCGGCACGACCGGGGTGTTCATCGAGGGCAGCTCGATGCGGCTGCGGCTGACCAACCCGGCCTCGCCGGCGCCGGAGCCCTGGCAGGTGAGCGAGGACGGGCAGAGCTGGTCCGCGCCGCTGGCCAAGCTGCAGTCGGGCGCGGCGTCGGAGAGCCCGACCAGCCGGTTCTCCCGTCTGGTCAACCTCGGCATGGGGGAGACGGGCCGCGTGCTCGTCGACTTCTCCGTGGCCCGCGGCGTGATCAGCCTGGACGGCCCCACGCGGGTGCGGCACGAGGTGCTGCGCCGCTGGCTGGGTGAGCTGACGGGCAACCCGTGGTCGAACGACCCGCGCGTGGTCATGGTGGGCAACGGCCTGCCGCGGCCCGAGCAGGTGGAGCACCTGTCCGGCATCGAGCAGGTGCTGCCCGAGCTCGAGGTCGGCGACGGCGGCGTCCTGGTCCTGTCGCAGGCGCCCTCGACGGCGCAGCAGGACCAGCTCGCTGCGAAGTTCTCGAGCCCGGACTTCACCTGGGTCGTGATCGTCCTGGGCCAGTCCCCGTCGGCGAAGTGGCGGTTCACCGCCGGTGACGACGGCTGGCTGCGCAGCGGGTTCCTGCCCGACGTGCGCTTCGACGAGCAGACCGCCGTGCGGCGGGGAGGCGAATGACATGCACGCTCTGATCACCGCGCGCCACGGCGCGCGCGAGACGCTCCTGTCCCTGGACCTGGACGACCGCACCAAGGCGGCGGACCTGGCCGAGCGGCTGGCCGCCGAGCTGGGCGCTCCGCGCGGCAGCACGATGTACGTGGACGGCCGCGCCGTGCACGGGCACGGGGTGCAGGACCGGTCTGTGCACGGGCAGGTCCAGGACGCACTCGGTGGGAGCACCGAGCTGCTCGTCGCGGACTCGGGGATCCGGGACGGCGCCGTCGTCACGTTCGGCGAGCCCGACGCCGGCAACGGCGTCTCGGGCGGGCCGGTCGACCTGTGCGTCACGGGCGGCATCGGCACGGGCGCGGTCGCCCGCCTCGGCGTGGGCGAGTCGATCCTGCAGGTGGGCCCCGACGGCCGCGTCCGCGTGGACGAGCCGCGCGAGGGCGGGCTGGCGGCCATCGCGGTCGTCGTCGGGCTGGACGGGGCGGTGCGGGTGCGGCGCATGCCGGACCCGCGCTCGGCCGGCCGGCTGGTGCACCTGGACCGGTCCGAGGACCCGCTGGGCGAGGACGAGGAGTCGTGGCCCGCGGGCACGCAGCTGCGGATCGGCCCGAGCGTCCTGACGGTCCAGTCAGCCACGCGGCCGGACGCCGACCTGCGGCCCGCGGCCGAGCCGGGGCACCTGGACTACAACCGGCCGCCGCGGCTGCTGCCGCCGATGCCGCCCACGCACTTCCGGCTGCCGAACGAGCCGGCGGCGCCCGCCCGTAACCCGCTGCCGTGGCTCGGCATGGCGATGCCGGCGGTGCTGGGCATCGTGATGGCGATCGTGTTCAAGTCGCCGTTCTACCTGATGTTCGCCCTGGCCTCGCCGCTGATGGGCTGGGGCAACTGGTGGATGTCCAAGCGCAACGGCACGATCACGCACAAGGAACGCCTCAAGCAGCACGCCGAGGAGCGGGCCGCGCTGGAGGAGGAGGTCCTGGAGGCCGTGCGGCGCGAGCAGCACCGGCGCCGGGTCTCCAGCCCGGGCGCCGCCGAGCTGCGGCTGATCGCCACGACGCCGACGCGCCGCCTCTGGGAGCGCCGCAGCACCGACACCGACCACCTCACGGTGCGCCTCGGGCTCGCCGACGCCACCAGCCGCGTCGAGGTCGAGGACAGCGCCGAGCCGGAGCACCGCCGCAAGACCCGCGCGACCGTCCGGTCCGTGCCGGTGACGGTGCCGCTGAAGGAGGCCGGCGTCGTCGGCCTGGCGGGTCCGGCGGACTGGCCGCGTCGTCGGGCCCGCTGGATGGTGGGCCAGCTCGGGGTGCTGCAGAGCCCCCGCGACGTGCAGGTCTACGTGCTGACCAGCTCCGAGCACGTGCAGGACTGGGCCTGGGCGGCCTGGCTGCCGCACGTCCGCCCGGCGTTCGGGCAGGAGGCCGTCGCCCTGATCGGCACGACGACGGAGACCCTGGCCGCCCGCGTCGCCGAGGTGAACTCCCTGATCACGCAGCGCCGGGCCGCCATGGAGGGAGCCGGCGGCAAGGTCATGTCGGGCCCGCAGGTCGTCGTCGTGCTCGACGGCGCCCGGCGCCTGCGCGCGCTGCCCGGCGTCGTCTCGATCCTGCGGGACGGGCCCGGCGTCGGCGTGAGCGTCGTCTGCCTGGACGGCGACGAGCAGATGCTGCCGGAGGAGTGCACGGTCGTGGCGCTCGCCCGCGTCGACGGCGGCATGACCCTGCGCCGGCAGGACGCCGACGACCTGCGCACCATCCTCGTCGACGAGGTGAACGACGACTGGTACGAGCCGGTGGCCCGCGCCGTCGCCGCGGTGCACGACGTCACCGCCAGCGAGGGCGAGGGCCTCATCCCCGACTCGGCGCGTCTGGTCGAGGTGCTCGACATCGAGGAGGTCGACGCCGAGCAGATGGTGGCCCGGTGGCGGATGATCTCGAGCACCGGCAAGGGCAGCACGGCGGCCGTCGTCGGCGTCTCCCTGGACGGGCCGTTCGTGCTCGACATGGTGCGCGACGGGCCGCACGCCCTGGTGGGTGGCACGACCGGTTCCGGCAAGTCCGAGTTCCTGCAGACCGTCGTCGCCTCGCTCGCCGTGGTGAACACGCCCGAGACCATGAACTTCGTGCTCGTCGACTACAAGGGCGGCGCGGCGTTCAGCCAGTGTGAGCAGCTGCCGCACACGGTCGGCATGGTCACGGACCTCGACACGCACCTCGTGGAGCGCGCGCTCGACTCGCTGCGCGCCGAGCTCACCTTCCGGGAGCACGTGCTGGCCGCCGCCGGCGCGAAGGACCTGGAGGACTACCTCGACGCCCAGGGCCGCGGGTACGTGGGCCCCACGCTGCCGCGCCTGATGATCGTCATCGACGAGTTCGCCTCCATGGTGCGCGAGCTGCCCGACTTCGTCACCGGCCTCGTCAACATCGCCCAGCGGGGTCGCTCGCTCGGCATCCACCTCATCCTCGCGACGCAGCGCCCGTCCGGCGTCATCTCCCCGGAGATCCGCGCCAACACGAACCTGCGCATCGCCCTGCGCATGACGGACAAGAGCGAGTCCAAGGACGTCATCGACGCGAACGAGGCCGCGGAGATCGCCAAGACGCAGCCCGGTCGCGCGTACGCGCGCCTCGGGCACTCGTCGCTGGTCCCGTTCCAGTCGGCCCGCGTGGGTGGGCGGCGCCTGTCGCTGACCGACGTCGGGCAGGTCGATCCGCCGTTCGTGGCGCGGATCCCCGTGACCGACCTCGGGGCCCCGGCACCCGCCCGCCCCCGGGTCAAGCGGAGCGAGGACGTCGAGACCGACCTCGCGGCGCTGGTCGAGACGCTGCGCGAGACGGCGCGCGTGGGCGGCTGGGACGACCCCCGGCGGCCGTGGCTGCCCGCGCTGCCGGACCTGCTGCCGTTCGACCGCCTTGCGCAGCCCGGCGTCCAGTCGCAGTTCGCCTGGGCGCTGGAAGACTCGCCGTCCGACCAGCGGCAGGGTCCCGCCGTGATCGACCTCGACGAGTTCGGGCACCGCTACGTGGTGGGCGCGCCGGGCAGCGGCCGCTCGACGGTGCTGCGCACCAGCGCCTTCGCCGCGGCCGGCCAGATGTCGGTCGCCGACCTGCACCTGTACGCGATCGACTGCGGCAACGGCGCGCTGACGGTGCTGAACGAGCTGCCGCACACGGGCGCCGTCGTGCAGCGCGGGCAGGCCGAGCGGGCCAAGCGCCTGCTCACCCGCCTGCAGTCCGAGCTCGGGCGCCGCCAGCAGGTGCTGGCGGCCGGAAACTTCGCCAGCGTGACCGAGCAGCGTGAGCTCGCCGAGCCGGGCACCGGACTGCCGCGCGTGCTCGTGCTGATCGACCGCTGGGAGAGCTTCATGAGCACCTACGGCGAGGTCGACAGCGGCAAGCTCGTCGAGATCGTCCAGGAGCTCCTGCGCGACGGCGCGAGCGCCGGCATCCACCTCGTGGTGTCGGGTGACCGCAGCCTGCTCTCCAGCCGGATGAGCGTGCTGACCGACGACGCGCTCGTGCTGCGGCTCACCGACAAGTTCGACTACGGCATGGTGGGCATCGACCACAAGAAGCTGCCCGAGGAGATCCAGCCGGGCCGCGCCTTCCGGTCGGGCAGCGGCCTCGAGGTGCAGGTCGCGATCCTCGGTGACGACCCGTCGGGCCGCGCCCAGACCAGCGCCGCCCGCATCATGGCCGCCACGATCCGCGAGCGGGAGGACGTGGTGCCCGGCACCGGCCCGTTCCGGGTGGACGACCTGCCCTCCACGATCACGGTGGACGCCGCGTACCAGTACGTGGGTCCCGAGGCGGCGCAGCCGATGTGGGCGCTGCTCGGCGTCGGCGGCGACGACCTGACCGCGTTCGGCATGGACCTCGCCGGGGACGCGCCCGCGTTCCTGGTGGGCGGTCCGTCCAAGTCGGGACGGTCCACCATGCTCGCCGTGATGACGGAGTCGTTGCTGCGCGGCGGCACCCAGGTGGTCATCCTGGCCCCGCGGCCGAGCATCCTGCGCGACCTGGAGGGCCGCGAGGGCGTGCGCGCCGTCCTGACCGGCACGGAGATCACCGAGGAGGAGCTGGTCCCGCACCTCGCCCCCGACGGCGAGCCCGTGGTGCTCGTCGTCGACGACGGCGAGCTGGTCGCCGACGCCCCGGCCAAGACCTGGCTGCGCGCCTTCCTGCGCACGGCCGCCGACAACCGGCGCGGTCTGATCCTCGGCGGCAACGCCTCCGAGGTGGCCAGCGGGTTCTCCGGCTGGCAGGTCGACGTCAAGAAGAGCCGGCGCGGTGCGCTGCTCAGCCCCCAGGACCGGTTCGACGGCGACCTCGTCGGGGCGAGCCTGGCCCGCTCGGCGGTCTCGACCCAGGTCACGCCTGGCAAGGCGCTCGTGCACCTGGGCTCGGGCGAGCTGATGACGGTGCTGGTGCCGACGCTGTAGGCGGCTCTCTCGCGGGTTGCGGCGAGCCGGGACCGGGATGCCGGTCCCGGCTCGCTGTGTCTGTGTGCTGTGTCTGTTCGTGGGGCGTTCGCGGACCGTTCATCCCGGTGGTGGATGGTGCCCCGCGTGCGTCGCTCTCTGACCGTCGCGGCCGTGCCCGCGCTCACCGCTCTCCTGTCACTCCTCGTCCTGCCCGCCCTCGCCGCCCCGGCGGGCGCGCACGGCTTCTCCTCCACCGTCTATGCCGACGCCTCGACCCCCGAGCCGGGCGTCGTGCGCACCGAGCTCGGCCTCGAGTACGACCTGCTCGTGGTCTCCGCCGCCGAGTACCAGGACGACCGCGGCTTCTTCGACGAGGGCATGGCCGTCTGGGAGACCGGCGAGGAGCCGACGGCGCTCGCGGCCCACGCCGACACGGTGCTCGGCTACGTGACCGAGCGGTTCCAGGTCACGGCCGACGGCGTGGCGTGCGCCCCCGCGCAGGTCGGCGACTTCGAGATCACCGACCGTGAGGGCGTGCCGTACGCCGTGCTGGTGCTGGACCACGCGTGCGGCGTCTCGGCGGAGCAGGGGGAGCCGGCGGAGCCGGGGGAGCCGGACGAGCCCGTCGACTACGAGGTGCGCAGCACCCTCTTCGGCGACGACGAGGGCTACGTGACCGGCACGACGACGATCCTCGACTACGAGCTCGACGGCGCCGCGGGCAGCGCGGCGCTCACCCAGCACACGCCGTCCTTCTCGACCGTCGAGCACTGGTACGAGCGCATGGGCCACTTCTTCGTGCTGGGCGCGGAGCACCTGCTGCTCGGCCCGGACCACCTGCTGTTCCTGCTCGCGCTCATCGTGGGCTCCCGGCGGCTGCGCGACGTGGTGCTCGCCGCGACGTCGTTCACCCTGGCGCACTCGGTGACGTTCATGCTGGCCGCCCTCGGCGTCGTCAGCGCCCCGGGGTTCGTGGTCGAGCCGGTCATCGCGCTCTCGATCGCCGTGGTGGCGGCCTGGCACGTGTGGGGGCTGCGACGGCGGGGTGCGTTCAGCGCGCTGGCGGTGGAGGGCTCGCGGGCGCTGGGGGGCGTGCTGGAGCCTGCGCGTGCCGGACGACTTCAGCTCGATCGTGCCGACTGGTTCCGCCTCGGCACCGTCTTCGTCTTCGGCCTGGTCCACGGCCTCGGGTTCGCCGGGGCGCTCGGCATCGACGAGCCGTTCTCCTGGACGCTGCTGTGGTCGCTCCTCGTGTTCAACGTGGGCATCGAGGCGGTGCAGCTCGGGATCATCGCCGTCGTCTTCCCGCTGCTGACCCTGCTGCGCCGCCGGGCCCCGCGCGTCGCGCTGTGGGCCGGCGTCGTCGTCGCCTCCGGGGTGGCGCTGGTCGGGCTGTTCTGGTTCGTCCAGCGGCTGCTCGGGCTTGGCTGAGCTGCTGGGCTCGTACATCCGGCGCGAAAGATCACCCCACGTCACGACGCTTGTTCACCTGCCGCTCACCCCGCCGTCGGGACCGATTCGTCTGCCGGGGCAAGTGTCGGTCCGGCGCCGCTCGGCGCTCCCTGCACTGGAGGACTCATGCAAGCGAATGACCAAGTCCCGGCTGCGCGCCCGCGCCGCTGGGGTCGTTCAGCCGTCGCGGCGGTGGGGCTCGTCTCCGTCGTCGCCGGTGGCCTGACGTACGCGGCGACGTCGGCGGGCGCGGCCGACCTGCCCGAGACGTTCCTGGGTGACACGACCACCTGGACGTACTCGGACGACAACACCGACCCGGCCGCGGGCAACGCCGACCGGCTCACCTGGACCTACGGCGGGTTCGACGACTCGGGCTGGAAGCGCGCCACCGGGCCGTTCGGCGCGAAGAACGGCTCGGCGACGCCGGACCTCGGCTCGGGCTTCCCCGTGACCACGGTGCTCGGCCACTACGTCGACCCGACCGCGGCGACGAAGGTCGCTATCCCGACCTACCACCTGCGCACCACGTTCGACGTGACGGCCGACCAGCTCGCGGGCATCGTCTCGCTGCGTGGCGACATCACGTTCGACGACGCCGTGCAGGTGTTCGTCAACGGCACCAAGGTGGCCGGCTTCGTCGACGAGCGCGTCGAGGCCGTCCCGGACGCGCAGAAGAACCTCACCTACGCCGGCGCCAGCGCCGGCAACCCGGTGAACCAGAAGTTCAGCGTGCCGGCCGACGTCCTGAAGGCCGGCGTGAACACGCTGGCCATCGGCCTGTACAACGACCGCGCGAGCAGCTCCGACGTGTACCTCGACCTCTCGTCTCTGGTGCCCGTCGAGACGCCCGAGGAGGAGCCCACCACCACGGTGACCGACCTCGTGCTCGGCATCGGGGCGACCCAGGCGGAGCGCAACCTCGCGTGGTACTCCGACCAGGACACCGAGCAGGTGGCCCAGATCGCCCCCGCGGGCGAGGTCGTGGGCGGCGTCTTCCCGGACGACGCGACCAGCGTGGCCGCCACCGGCGGGCCGTCGTCGAGCGGCGAGTTCTACCGCCACGCGACGTTCACGGGGCTCACGGAGAACACCGCCTACTCGTACCGGGTGGGTACCGAGGGCTCGGCTGGTGCCGAGGGCGCCTGGTCCGCGGTCTACACGTTCCGCACGCAGGCCTTCGACGGCGACTTCGACTTCCTTTTCTTCGGCGACCCGCAGCTCGGCTCGTCGGGCAACGTGCCGCGCGACACCGAGGGCTGGGCCGACACGCTCGACGTCGCGACCGCCGCCTACCCGGACGCCGAGATGCTCTTCTCGGCCGGTGACCAGGTCGAGTCCGCGAGCAGCGAGGCGCAGTACGAGTCCTTCCTGTCGACCGACTACCTGCGCCAGATCCCGTTCGTGGCCAACAACGGCAACCACGACGTCGGCAACAAGGCGTACCGCCAGCACTTCAACACGCCGAACCTCGACGAGACGGCCGGCCCCGGCTCGGGCACCAGCTCGGGCGGCGACTACTGGTTCGTCTACAACGACGTGCTGTTCCTCAACCTCAACTCCAACAGCCGGGACTACGCCTCGCACGAGCGGTTCGTGCGCGACGTCGTCGCGGAGCACGGTGACGAGGCGAAGTGGAAGGTCGTGTCGTTCCACCACTCGATCTACTCGGTGGGCCCGCACGCCACCGACAGCGACGTGATCGACCGCCGCAACACGTGGCCCACGCTGTTCTCCGACCTCGGCATCGACCTGGTGCTCCAGGGTCACGACCACACCTACGCCCGCTCGTACCTGATCCGCAACGGCGAGAAGGCCGACCCCGCCGAGGAGGCGGGCGCCGACATCCTCACCCCGGGTCCCGGCGGCGTGCTGTACGTGACGGCCAACTCGGCGTCCGGCTCCAAGTACTACTCGGCCGACGCGGCCGGCTCCTGGTGGCTCTCCGCCTTCAACCAGGAGAACGTGCGCAACTACACGGCCGTCGAGGTGTCCGACGACGCGATCTCGGTGCGGACCATCCGCTCCGAGGCCAAGGACGCCGACCGCCCCGTGAACTCGGTCGTGGACCAGGTGACCATCGCGAAGCCGGTCGACCCGAACACCCAGAAGCTGCAGGTCGTGGTGCCCCAGGGCGCCCCGGGCGAGTTCGTCTGGAGCATCGACGGCGCCAACACGCTGGTCGACCTCGGCACCGCCGAGGCCGCCGGCGACCACTACGCCGCAGAGGGCGCGATCAACCCGATCCGGGTGACCGACACCCGCCGCGGCGGCCCGCAGTGGTCGCTCTCGGCCCAGGTCGGCGACTTCACGTCCAAGGACCAGTCGTTCTCCGGCAAGTACCTCGGCTGGACGCCCGACGTGATCGAGGCGGGCGGCGGATCCGTCGCCGGCGCGCCGGTCGCGACCGGGCTGAACGGCGGACCGGGTCTGTCGCAGTCCGCGACCCTCGGCCGCGCCGGGGCCGGCCACACCACGGGCTCGGCGCTCTTCGGTGCCGACCTCGACCTGAAGATCCCCGTCGACGTCACCGACGGGACCTACCGGGCCACGCTCACGCTGACCGCGCTGAGCTGACCCGATCCGGGCGGGCGGCGTCCTCATGAGGGGCGCCGCCCGTCCGGGCTCGTGTTGTGCGCCGTCCTGCGCTCTGCCGTTCTGCACTCCGCTGTCCTGCACTCCGCTGTCCTGCACCCCCGAAGGAAGTTCCATGCCCGTCATCCGCGCGAACGCACGGTGTTCTGTCAGGGCCTCCGCCGCGCTCGCGGCCCTGGCCGTCACCCTCGGGACGGCGCTCGCCGGACCTGCCGACGCTGCTTCTGCCGCAGTACCCTCTGCCGCCGCTGCTGTCTCTGCCCCCGCTTCTGCCGCCGCGCCCACGGATGACGTGACCTGGGGCGTGCGCACCGCGACCAACGACCAGGGGACCGACCGGGAGAACTTCCGCTACACGGTCGACCCCGGATCGGCGGTGTCCGACGAGCTCGTGGTCACCAACCACGGCGAAGGCACGCTCAGCCTCGACGTCTACGCCGCCGACGGCTACACGACGACCGCGGGCCAGCTCGACGTCCTGACGCGGGACGAGGAGAGCCCCGGCGATACTGGTGCCGGCGAGACGGGCGCTGACGAGACAGGCGCTGACGAGACGGGCTCCGTGAACGTCGGCGCCTGGCTCGAGCCCGGCGTCGGCCAGGTGCGTCTCGAGCCCGGCGAGAGCGCCGACGTCCCCTTCACCCTCCGCGTGCCCGACGACGCCACGCCCGGCGACTACGCCGGGGCGATCCTCACCTCGCGCACCGTGACCGCCGACGAGGCGGGGCTCGACTACGAGACCCGCTCCGGCATCCGGGTGTACCTGCGGGTCGCGGGCGACCTCGAACCGAGCCTGACCGTCACCGACACGCACGTCGAGTACCACCAGACCCTCAACCCGTTCGGCCCCGGCGACGCGACCGTCACCTACACGGTCCGCAACGACGGCAACGTGCGGCTCGCCGCGAACCAGGACGTGACCGTCGCGGGGCCGTTCGGCTGGCTCGCCGCACGCGCCGCAGCCGACGACCTGCCGGAGCTTCTGCCCGGCGAGACCTGGCCGGTCTCCGTTCCGGTCGACGGCGTCGCGCCCCTCTTCTGGCTCGGCACCGACATCGTGCTCGTCGCCCAGCTGCCCGACGTCGCCGGCGCCACCCCGGGCGTGGCGCCCGTCGAGGCGCACGCGACGGGCTGGGCCGTCCCGTGGCTGCCGCTCGCGATCGTCGTGCTGCTGGCCGGCGCCGTCGTCGTCATCGTGCGCCGCCGCCGGACCCGCGGACAGCGCGAGGACGCCCGCGTGCAGGCCGCCGTCGCGAAGGCGCTCGCGGAGCAGGCGGCGGGCGCCGGTACTTCCTCCGCGGAGGCCGAGACGGGGTCGGGGACTGAACCAGGGGCTCGACCTGGGGCTGGACCTGGGGCTGAATCTGGATCTGAACCAGAGACTGAACCGAAGCCTGAGGAATCCGAGGCGAAGCCCGCCGAGACGGTCGCGCCGTGAGGCGGCTTGCGGCGGTTGCCGAAGCCGGCCTTCCGAACAGGTTCAAGGCGAGTGTCCTGGGGCCGCTCACCGCGGCCGCCGTCGCGCTCACGCTCGCCGCATGCGGTGCGACCGCGCCCGGCACCGCCCCGCACGACGGCGCGAGCCCGGCGCCCCTGACCGGCTTCGCGGCGCGGTTCGTCGGGTCCAGCCACCAGCCCGCGCCCGAGGCGACGGTGCGTCCCACCCCCGGCACCTGGGACGATGTCGCCGCGCCCGCCGGGTTCTCGATGGTCGTCGTCGCCCGCGGTGCCGACGCGACGACCGCGACCCTGACGGACGCCGTCGAGCACTACGCCGAGGAACACGGGGCGGACCTGACCGTGCTGCCCGCCCGCGACGACGACGAGGTCGAGCAGCGCATCGACGAGGCCGTGGCCGCCGCGCCGGACCTCGTGGTCGGTGTCGGCGACGGCGTCGTGGACGTGTTCTCCCTGATCACCGCGCAATACCTGGAGACCGACTTCCTGCTGGTCGGCGCGCAGCTGCCCGAGCCGACGCACAACGTGACCGCCGTCGTCTGGCCGGGCGCCGAGTTCCGGGGAACCGGCCTGGGCAACGACGCGGCCCGCGCGAACGCCGTCACGCCCGATCGGGCACGCGAGGCGGTCGCGGCCGGGGCAGCGAGCGTGCTGCACGACCTGACGGGGATCGTCATCGAGCTCGGCTAGCGTCCCGGGGTGATGTCAGAGGCTTCGGTTAAGGTCGGGACATGGCACGCCACCGGATCTTCGCGATGAGCTTCGCGAGCATCTACCCGCTCTACGTGCAGAAGGTGGAGCGCAAAGGCCACACCACGGCCGAGCTGGACCAGGTCATCACCTGGCTCACGGGCTACGACGACGCCGGGCTGCGCCAGGTCATCGACAGCGAGGTCGACCTGGAGACCTTCTTCGCCCAGGCCCCGGCGATGAACCCGAACGTGGCCCTGATCAAGGGCGTCATCTGCGGCTACCGGGTCGAGGAGATCGAGGACCCGCTGATGCAGCAGATCCGCTACATGGACAAGCTGGTCGACGAGCTCGCCCGCGGCAAGAAGATGACGTCCATCCTGCGAGGGAGCGAGACGGCCGGTATCTGAGCCGGTACTGGGGGCTGTCGCTCGGGCGGTGTTGCTGGGGTGCGGCGGGTCGCTGTGGCTGCGCGGTTGTGCAGCCGCGCGGTCGTGCTGGCGTGCCGTAGTCCGGCTTGGTGGGGCTCTCCGCCGGGCAGGACTACGGGCCCCGCCCGGTTCGTCCCTGAGCACGGCACGGCTGCTGCGCCCGCGGCATGTGTCGTGGTCCGCGCCGCATTCGCATGCCGTCAGCGGCTGCTCGTCGGTGCGGCAAAAGTTATCCACAGATTTCAAATGTACCTCGCGGTGCGTATGAATGTTCGAGACAATGGTGTCAGGCGAACGACGAGGGCAAGGGGGGTGGCATCGATGGAGTCCAAGAACGAGACGGGTCTGGAGGGTGTGCCCCCGACGGGTGGGGGTGTCGCGTCGTTGGAGCAGGTCCTGGACCGGATCGAGGCCGCGGTCGGGGAACTGGCCGACCTGGTCGCGCCGGAGGTCCTCGAGGGTTGGGCCGCGCCGTCGATCGGCCGGTTGATGCAGGCCCACACGAGGGTCCGCAAGGCGGTGGGCCGCTTGGAGGGTGTGCGTTTGACGGTGCTGCCCCGGATCGAGGACGACGGTTCCTGGCGCAGTGGTGGGATGTCGCGCACATTCACGTCCTGGCTGCGGTTGCGTGAGGGCGTCGCGGCGTCCACGGCCCGCAAGGACGTGACCACTGCCCGCCGCCTGGCCCAAGCGTTGCCGGTGACGCGGGAGCGGCTGGTCGACGGCACCCTGGGCGTGGACCATGCCCGCGTGATGAGCGAGGTAGCCCCGACCAGCCAGACCCGTGAGGACGCCCTGGCGTGGCTCGTCGATACCCGCACCGGCGAACCCACCACTCCGGAAGCGTTTGTCCAGACCGTTGCGGTGGATCTGCCCGACCCGTCCGAGGACCCGGACGGCACCCGTACCCGTCAGGTGATGACGAGGGTGTTGGAGTCCGCGATCACGGACGGAACCCTGGTCACCGGTGAGGGCCTGGTCCTGCGCGAAGCGGGCGTGTTGAACGCGGATCAGTTCCGGATCGTCGCGCGCCGGTTCGCGTCGGTGACCGACCCGGACACCGACGACGTGCAGGACGACAAGGCCGCCCAGGGCGAGTTCCTGGACGTGTCCAAGACCCTGGGCGGGTACCACGTTGCTGGCTTCCTGACCGATGAGCATGGTCTGCTGCTCTCCACGGCGGTCACCGCGCTGATCGGCGCGCCGGCGGCGGGGGAGGACCGCACCCCGGGGCAGCGTCGCGCGCAGGGCCTGGCGGACCTGGTGCGCCTGACCCTGGACGCGAACCTGGTCTCCCCGGGTGCGGCGATCGTGCCGCATCTGAACGTGACGGTGTCGTGGTCGGAGCTGGTCACCCAGGTCACCCGCACCCGCGACGGGTCGTGCCTGACCTGCGGGCAGACGGTCACTGGGCGGTCGGTGCGGGGGAGTGGCCGACGGCCTGCGGCGGGCCTGGCTGGTGGCGCGGGTGCTGCAGGTCCGGCGGTCGGTGCCGGGACCGCAGGATCGTCCGGTGCCGGTGCCGGTGCCGGTGCCGGTGCCGGTGCCGGTGCTGGTGCTGGTGCTGGTGCCGGTGCTGGTGCCGGTGCTGGTGCCGGTGCTGGTGCCGGTGCTGGTGCCGGTGCTGGTGCCGGTGTCGCGTCGGGCTTGTTGGGTTCGGGTGGCGCGGTGTTCACGGAGTCCGGTGGCCGGATCCCGCGTGGTTTGTTGCGCAGGCTGGCGTGTGACAGTGCGGTGACGCGGGTCGTGTTCGGCCCCGATGGTGCGGTCCTGGATGTCGGGCGCGCGCAGCGGACGGTGTCGGGGCAGATGCGTCGCGCGGTCATCGCCCGGGACGGGCATTGCGTCTTCCCGGGGTGTGATCAGCCGCCCTCGCGGTGCGAGGTGCATCACGCGGTCACGCACTGGGCCGATGGTGGCGACACGTCGGTGTCGAACAGTGCGTTGTTGTGCTGGTTCCATCATCAGCTGGTCGACACCCGGGGTATCACGATGCACTGGGCAGGCAAACCCACCACCACGACAGCGGAGCTGCTGCTGGAGACGGGCTGGGTGTTCACCGACGCCCGCGGGCACCGCATCGGCCTGCCCGAACCCCTCGACACGACCCCGGGTCATGGCCTGTCCGACGACCCGGCGGGCACACCACCGGCCGCAGCCGCATGACCACCACGATCGGACCGGGCCTGACCCGGCCTGAGCCGGCCCGAGCCAGCTCAAGCCGGCCCGAGCCGCGACGCCAACAGCGCCCCGACCTTGCGTGGCGTTGCTCCTACCCGCGCCGACCGTGGACCAGCCCTCTGCTCTACAAGCCCAGGGCGTTGGCCACCACCTCGCGTTCCGCGCCCGTGGCGAGGCTCCATACGGAGTCGGCGAGGTCGTCGGGGTCGAGCACCGGTGCCGGGGGCAGGTCGGGAGCGGACGTTCCGTTGACATCGGCACTGGCATCAGGACTGGAATCGGGACCGCCATCGGCGTGCGCGTGACCAGACGTCAGCAACCGGTGGATGTCGCCGCGCTCGATGAGCCCGCCGATCACCAACGAGCCCACGTGGACGCCGTCGGGGGCGGTGGCCTCGGCGAGGGTCAGGGCGTAGGTACGGAGGGCCGCCGAGGCCGGCGCGAAGGGGCCGAGGAACGGCAGGGGCACGACCGCGCTGAGCCCGGAGACGTAGACGATGGAGCCGCTGCCGCGTTCGCGCATGCCCGGCAGGACCAGGCCCGCGAGCTCGACGGCGGGGTCCACGACCTGGGCCGCGGCGTCGCGCACGTCGTCGGGGCCGGTCTCCAGGATGCCGATCGGGGCGGCCGCCGGGTTGTCCGCGCCCGGCCCGTGGTAGACGACGTCGATGGGGCCGAGCTCGGCGCGGACCTCGTCGATCGCGCGACGCAGCTCACCGGGCGCGCGGACGTCGGCGGCGACGGCCGTGGCGCGGACACCGCTCGCGCGCAGGTCGTCGAGGTAGCCCTGGTGTCGGTCGGCGCTGCGGGAGACCAGGCCGACCTGGTAGCCCTCCTTGCCGAACCGTCGGGCCACGGACATGCCGAGCCCGGGTCCGGCGCCCAGGACCAGCAGCGTGGGGGAAGCGCTCACTCTTCTCTCCTCAGTCGTTCGCGGTGCATACCGCGTCTCGATGCGTGCAGCGTCTCGATGCATACCGCGGTGGGTACGGTGACGACATCGATCCTCACGGCCCTGCGGACCCCTCGGAAGAAGGCACTTTCATGTCAGATGGGAACACCGGTGTGCCCCACCCAGACGCACACATGGTCGCCGCCGCCGTCGGCGGGCTGATGCCGGGCCGGGTGCCGGTCGCGGACTACGAGGCGTGCCCCGTCACGCACGCGGTTCGGATGCTCGGCGACAAGTGGACGCTGCTCGTGCTGATGCTGCTCGCCGAGCGCGCGCACCGCTTCAACGAGCTGCACCGGCGCGTGGACGGCATCAGCCAGCGGATGCTGACCCGCACCCTCCGCGCGCTGGAGGACGACGGGCTGGTCGCCCGGACCGTCTTCCCCACCGTGCCGCCCGGGGTCGAGTACGACCTCACCGAGCGCGGCCGCGAGCTGCTGGTCCCGCTGTCGGCCCTGGCGGACTGGGTCGTGAAGGATCGGGCGGCGTAGGTGCCCACCAGCCCCGGCTGCACCTTTCTGTCGCGTCTTGAGCGGCGGAATTTCGCCGGTTAGCGTCGCGTCGGACGCGCGGCGACGTCGCCGCGCCCGGAACGGAGGGCGTGCCCATGACAGGTCCAGCGAACGGTTTTCCCGTCGACCGGCGGGCGGTCCTGGCGGGTGCCGCCGGGGTCGCCGGCTCCCTGGTGGCGGGGCTCGGGCTGCCTGCCGCGTCGGCCGCGGCGCAGGGGCGGGCAACAGGATCGGCCTCGGGCGGGGGACCAGCCGGCGCAGCGCACGGCCGCCACCCCGCGAACTGGCCCGACCCCGAGCCCTACGGCCTTGCGGACACCCGCACGGACCTCTGGCCCCGCGACGACAACTCGTTCGTCCTGCCGCTGGAGCTGCGCCCGCGGGACCAGGATCTCGGCCGGGTCTGGATCCGGGACACCTACGTCAACTGCTTCCTCGTCGACGGCAAGCCCGTCTACGTCGCCACGGGCACCACGCGGGTCCAGGGTCTCCCGGCGGCCGGACCCTGGAACGACGGCATCTTCCTGTGGGTGGCCCCGTCGCTGCGCGGGCCGTGGCGGCTAGCCGACACGACGGCGATCCGGCCCGATTCCGGGCCGGGCACCGAGAGGGGCGCCGAGAGAGGCAAGGTCTGGTCGCCGGAGTTCGTGGGGGAGAACCGCCCCGGCCGCACCGTCGTCGCGCCGTGGCAGGAGTACTGGGACGACCACGGCCAGTTCGGCAAGCGCGGCAACGCCTGGGCTCCGGAGGTGCACTACTTCCGCGGCACCTGGTACATCGTGGCCTGCATGGGCGACCACTCCACGAAGGTCGGCTCGTTCCTGCTGATCAGCGAGGGCGGCCCCGAGGGCCCGTACCGGCTGGCCGAGGGCAACGTCGACAAGCCGTTCGGCGACCCGTTCATCGGCGGCCCGTCGTTCATCGCCCCGGGCGCGTACCACCACATCGACGGCAGCATCTACACCGAGGACGACGACGCCTGGCTGGTGCTGCACAACCACCTGTACGCGCCGTTCCGGGACGACATGGAGGACATCGTCCCCACCACGAACCTGCCGCTGTTCCAGCAGACGCCGTACACGCCCGAGCCGTACCTGGAGGGCGCCTACGTGTTCAAGCACGGCGGCAAGTACTTCCTGGTGCACGCGGCCTGGGACCGCACGTCGACCAACCCGGACGGGACCACGCGGAACGCCTACGACAACCCGGGCGCCGGTCGGGTGCAGTACCAGTACGACGCCGTCGTCGCCGTCGCCGACCGGTTCGAGGGGCCGTACTCCGAGCGCTGGACCGCGGGGGTGGGCGCGGGGCACAACAACTTCTTCCTCGACCACCACGGTCAGCCCTGGGCGACGTTCTTCCGGAACCCGGCGGCCGGCTACTGGGCCGACCCGGCGCGCGTGGGCGACGCGGCAGCGGCCGGCGTCGTCCGCCTGGAGTGGACGGGACCGGAGGGCAACCGCCTGTACGCGGCCCGCCGCCCGGCCCTCGCCTGACCCACCCGTCCCGCCCGGCCCTGCCCTGCAAGGCACGGCACCGGTCGAACGTAGGGTTCGTCGGCTCAAGAGCGCTCTTGAGC
>NZ_JBHVEG010000072.1:0-29896 GCF_042802395.1 Promicromonospora sp. NPDC057488 | reverse complement strand
GAGCCCTACCGGCTCACGGCGGCCACCATCAGCACCACGGGCGCGACCACGAGCACGTACATCAGCCCGAAGAACAGCGTGTGCACGACGACGAAGCCGGCCAGCGTCCGCCAGTGCGCCGCCACCCGGAAGTGCTCGACGAGCTTGTGCACGAACGAGCCGGGGTGCAGCAGGTCCCAGGAGTTGAACCGGATGTACCGCCCCAGGTAGATGCCCAGGCTCACCAGCAGGAGGGTGACCCCCACCAGCACCCAGGAGTCGGGCTGCCGGTAGGGGTCGTCGTCGTTGGGCCGCACGATCAGCACGTAGGCGAACTGCACCAGCAGCACGTTCATCAGCATGTTCAGCACGCCCGACAGCGCCAGGGACAGCACCATGACGATGTCGTACCAGAGGGGCGCCGGGTCCTCGACGGGCCGACGGTGGGAGAAGTTCAGCTCCGTGACCAGGTAGGCCGCGTTCGGCAGCAGCAGCACCCAGACCAGGAGCACCAGCGCGATCACGGTCAGCATCAGCGCCTGGTTCGGCACGAACGTGATGATGCCGAGGACCAGCAGCAGCCCGATGCCGAGCACCACGGCCGGGGCCACGGACAGGCCGATGTTGAGCACCATCGGCCAGTACACCGGCAGCTTGAACAACGGTGCCCGCAGCAGCACCAGGGCCAGGGCGAAGACGTTGAGCAGGACGATGCCGGCGGGCAGCAGCAGGATCGCGTTCATCACCGGACATCATCACCGTGGCCCCGCCGTCGCGCCCGGTGAGGGGACGACGGCGGGGCCAGGTGTGCGTCGGCGCACGGGCGTCAGCGCACCGGCGCCCCCGGCCCGAGCGGGATGCCCAGCGCCCACCAGGCGAAGAAAAGCGCGGTCCAGGCCAGCGTCATGCAGACCGCGAGCGGCAGCGTGTACGAGGCCAGGGTGCCGATGCCGGCATCCTTGCGGTACCGCTGCAGGAACCCGAGCGCCATGATGAAGTACGGGCTCATCGGCGTGATCGCCGTGGACCCGGAGTCGGCGATGCGGAACAGCGCCTGCGTGGTCTCGGCGGGCACGTCGAGCAGCATCAGCATGGGTACGACGACGGGCGCCGCGATGGCCCACATGGCCGAGCCGCTGGTCACGAGCACGTTCACCACGGACAGCAGCGCGAGGATCGCCAGGAACACCACCCAGATCGGCACGCCGCTGGTCTCCAGCGCCTCGGCCGAGTTCACGGCGATGACGTCGCCGATGTGGGTCCAGTCGAAGTACGCCAGGAACTGCGCGATGGCGAAGAACAGCACGAGGACCGGCGCCATCTGCCGCACGCCCTCGGCCATCAGCCTCGGCACGTCGCCCGCCGTAGTGATCTCCCCGGACCGCCACCCGTACACGATGCCGACCAGCGCGAACAGCACGGCGACGATCGCCGCGATCCCGTCCAGGAACGGCGAC
Organism: Promicromonospora sp. NPDC057488; assembly: GCF_042802395.1. Taxonomy (NCBI): domain Bacteria; kingdom Bacillati; phylum Actinomycetota; class Actinomycetes; order Micrococcales; family Promicromonosporaceae; genus Promicromonospora; species Promicromonospora sp. NPDC057488. Next base: position 28,460 of record NZ_JBHVEG010000072.1, on the reverse strand, counting down.
TCCGTCAGGCTCCCGCCCTCGCCCCGCAGCGGGGACGACGGCAGCAGCACCACCACGGCGATCAGCACGATCGCGGCCAGGCCGGACAGCAGCGCGGCCCGCAGCGCCCTCCGGTCCCGCGGCGAGAGCTCGAGGCCCGCGACGTCGTCCAGGTCGGCGTCCGGGTCCGCGTCCAGGTCGGGCCGCTTGGCCAGCACCAGGTTCGTGACCAGGGTGATCACGATCGCCAGCAGCAGCGAGGAGCCGATGTTGAAGAACCAGTTGCTCACCGGCGACACGTACGCGTTCGGGTCGATGATCCGCGCCGCCTCCGTGGTGATGCCCGCGAAGATCGCGTCGTTCGGCGTCGGGACCGGGCTCGCGTCGTACCCGGACGCGATCGACGTGTACGCGACGACGACACCGAGGATCGGTGACTTGCCCACCGCCCGGAACGCCAGCCCGCCCAGCGGCACCAGGATGATGTACGCCGCGGCGCTCGCGACGTGCGAGACGGTGCCCGCGAACGCGACGGCGAACACGACCCAGCCGACCGGCACCCGGGAGACCGAGACCTTCATCGCCGCCGACAGGAACCCGGTGCGCTCCGCGATGGCGACACCCATGATGACCACGACGATGGTGCCCATCGGCCCGAACGTCGCGAAGTTGTCCACGGCGGTGGACACGGCCATGGCCAGGCCCGCGCCGCTGAGCAGGTTCTGCACCACGACGGTCTCGCCGTCGGCGGGCGACACCACGGACACGCCCGCCGCGGCCAGCCCGGCGCTGGTCACGCCGAGGATCGCCGCCAGGATCCAGAACAGCCAGAACGGGTGCGGCAGGGCGTTGCCCAGCCGCTCGACGACGGCGAGCGCCCGCAGCACGCGGGGCAGGCGGTCCGGCTCGGTGCCGGGAGCGGTCTGCTTCGAGGTCGCGGTCATGCCGCCGCCCCGGCCGTGCCGCGCGCGCCGTGGCCCGTGAGGAACCGTGCCGGCAGCCGCTCGTCACCCAGGAACTCCCACAGCACCTCGTGGGCCTCGATGCTGTGCGTCGCGTACCCGCCGCCGGAGTAGCTGTCCTCCCCCGGCCAGGTGTGCCCTCCGCCGAGCACGGCCACGTGCGTCACCTCGGCGCCCCGGTCACAGCCCGTCCAGCGGGTCGTGGTCACATCGAACGCCGTCTCCTCGACGTCGGGCCCCGCGGCGCAGCCGTTGCGCGCGACCCAGCCGCCCACCCAGTCCTCGATCGCGGGCAGGCCGCGGTCCGGGTCGCCCGCGTACGGGATGGTCACGTCGTCCGTGCCGTGGAAGTCGATGACCGGCACCGGCCGCGCCGGGTCGCAGTCCGGGTGACCCGTGCCGTAGAACGCGGCGGCCACCGGGGCTATCGCCGCGATCCGGTCCGACAGCTCGCACGCCAGGATGCCCGTGAAGCCCGCGCCGTTGGACTTGCCGGTCGCGTACACGCGCCGCGGGTCCACGCACAGGTCCTGCTCCAGGGTGTCCAGCAGGTCGTTCGTGTACGCCACGTCGTCGACGCCGGGGGCCGCGTACGGCGCGCCCTCCCAGGCCTGCCGGTCGCCGTCGCCGGTACCGACCACGCCGTTGCCGTACGCGACGATCGCGGGCAGCGCGTCCAGCCCGGAGAACGCCTCCGTGCCCGCGCCCGTGTTGCCCCGGCCGTGGAAGACCAGGACCACGGGCCACGCCCGGTCGCTGCGGTAGCCGTCCGGCAGGTGGAGCTGCACGGTGCGCTCGCGGCCGTCGCTGGTCAGGGTGCGCAGCACGCTGCTGCCCGGCGCCTGGCCGGGGTCGGTGCCGCAGCCCGCGGAGCGCAGCGGGTTGCGCCCGGCGCGGTCGGGGTGGGCCGACGCCGGGGTGGCGGCGTCGGCCTGAAGGTACGTGGCTGGTGCGGCCTGTGCGGGCGCGGCCGCCGCCGTCGTGGCGCCGACCGGTCCGGCCAGGCCGGAGGCCGCGAGCGCCAGCGCGGTCAGGAGCGCGGCGCGCCGGCCCGGCCGCCGTCGGCCGTGGGGCGCGGGTCGGGGTGATGCTGTCGTCGTTGACATGCGAGTCCTTTCTGGGCGCCAGGCCGTGTGCGGGCATGGCGGGGCGGACACCTGGCGGGCCAGGTGCGTGCGGTGGGGTTGCTTGTTCGGTGGTGTGCCGGCGCTACGCGGGCGGCCACTCCGTCAGGAACGTGGTGATGCGGTCGACGATCGCCTTCACGATCGCGGCGCCGTCCTCGGCGGTGGCGCGGCGCGGGTCGCCGAGCACGCCGTTGGGGCTGAGCCGGTCGTACGGCAGGGTCAGGGCGGGCTGCGCGTACCGGCGCGCCGTGCGGGAGACGTCGTCGAGCTGGTCCGGGCTGGTGGTGCCCGGCCGCAGCCGGTCGGTGTGCACCAGGTGCGGCGCGAGGTGCAGCATCTGCGCCGTCTCGGCCTCGCCGGAGTGCCCGTGCACGGCGCTGGGCTCCATGGCTGCCACGGCGTCGCCCGCGAGCGACGTCAGCGGCGACCAGGCGAGCTGGATCCCGGGGTGGGACACCAGGAGGTCCTGCGCCACCGTCGTCAGCGTCGCGTTGTTGCCCCCGTGCCCGGTGACCACGAGGAACCGGGTCCAGCCGTGCCGGTGCAGGCTGGTCACGTACTCCCGCACGACGGCGGCGAACGTCGTCGTCGTCAGCGTGACCGTGCCCGCGAACGCCATGTGGTGCGGCGAGACCCCCACGGGGATCGACGGCCCCACCACCACGCGGCCGGGCAGGTTCGCGGCGACCTGCGCCACCACGCCCTCGGCCCGCACCAGGTCGGTCCCGAGCGCCATGCCCGGGCCGTGCTGCTCCAGCGCTCCGGCCGGGATCAGCACGACCGTGCCGCGCGCGACGGCGTCCGCCGCCTCCGCGGTGGTCATCTCCGCGAGGCGGAACGGGGCGCTCACGGTGCTGCCTCGCCGAAGTCCGCCGCCTCCAGCGACTGCCGGATGGTGGTCAGGTGCTCCCGGGTCAGCCGCTCGGCGGCCCCGCCGTCGCCGTCGCGCACCGCCGCCAGGATCTCCAGGTGCTCCGCGTGGTCGCGCTGCCGGTCGTCGTACCGGAACCGGATCTCCGTCTGCTCCGAGGCCCGCACGTGCAGCAGCGCCTCCACCGTCTCGCGCAGCAGCCCGTTGCCCGACGCCGACGCCAGCTCCACGTGGAAGTTCAGCGCCGGCCGGAACCCGTGGACCGGCGGCTGCAACGCCGTCGCCGCCGCGGCCTCCAGCCGCTGCAGGGCGGCGGCGTCGCGGGCGCTCGCGGCGAGCGCCGCGATGCCGGGCTCGATCACCAGGCGGGCCTGGACCAGCTCGATCACCGAGGAGCGCGTGATGTGCGGCCGGTGCGGGTTGGCCAGCACGGACCGCTCGAGGCCCGGGCCGATGTAGGTGCCGGAGCCGTGCCGCAGCTCGACCACGCCGGTGGCCTCCAGCCGCCGCAGGGCCTCCCGCACCGTGGGCGTGGTGACGGCGAACCGCTTGGCCAGGTCGCGGGAGGACTCCAGCACGTCGCCGGGGCCGAGGCTCTCGGAGCGGATCAGCTGGACGATGTCGTCCGCGAGCTGCTCGGAGAAGGAGGCTCTACCTTGAGTCATGGCAAGTGACTAAATCACTTGATCACCGGGTCGTCAAGGTCTCCTGGGCTGAGTCGGGACTCAGCAGGCCGTCGGCGACCGCGTCCGGCGTCGATGCGGTCGCGGACAGCCTGCTGAATCCCGGTCAGCGACCGACCGCCAGGGCCGCGTAGTCCGGGAGGTCGATCTGGTCGACCGCCTTGTCGATGCCGCCCATCATCATTCCCGCGAGCGGGGTCTTCAGCAGGGCGCCCATCACCGCGGTGCGCGCCTTGATCTCGAACCGCGACGGCGGCAGGAACCCACGCGCGCCGCCCGGCAGCTGCTTCATGTTGACGGCGGCGTACGGCCGCACCGTCGCCTCGTAGGCCGGGAAGGCGACGGCGGGGTCGCCGTCGGCCCGCGCGAGCTCGCCCGCCAGCACGTACGCGCCCACCAGAGCCAGCGAGGTGCCCATCCCGACGGACCCGGCGGTGCAGGCGTCGCCCAGGAGCGCGACCCGCCCGCGGTGCCACGACGGCATCTCGATCTTCACGTGCCGGTCGAAGTAGAAGTCGTCGGCGCGCTCCATCGCCTCCAGGAGGCGCGGCACCTCCCAGCCCTCCCCCGCCAGCACGCCGGCGACCAGGCGCTTCTGCCCGGCGATGTCGCGCCGGTCGTACTCGACGGGGTCCCCGGCGAAGTGGACCATGCCGCGCCCCCCGCCGTGCGCCGGGTAGAGCAGCACGTTGCGCCCGCCGACGCCGTTGCCGGCCGGCATCGAGTACAGCAGCTCCCAGCCGTCGAGACCCCAGGTGTCGGCGCTGCCCGCCGGTTCGGCCGTGAAGACGGCGCGGTGGTAGCCGGAGTCGACCGCCCGCCAGGCGCCGTCGAAGGCCAGGCGCCGCGTGGTGGAGAAGACGCCGTCCGCGCCCACCACGAGGTCGAACCGGCGCGGGGCGGACCGCTCGAAGGTGACGTCGACGCCGTCGGGGCGCTGGTCGAGCGCCGTGATGCTGTCGTCGTACAGGTACTCGACACCCTCGGCGGCGTCCATGATGATCCGCATGAGGTCGCCGCGCAGGATCTCGATGTCGGCGATGACGCCGCCCGAGTGGCCGAACATCTCGGCGGGCAGCTCCATGGTGCGCCGCCCCGCGGCGTCGAGGTAGGCGATGCCGCGCACGCCCGTGTGGGCGGCGCGGACCTGCTCGGTGAGGCCCATGCGGTCCAGCACGGTCCGCGCGGCGCCGCGGACGTCGATGCCCTGGCCGCCCGGCCGGGGCCCGGCCGACCGCTCGACCACGGTGACGTCGAAGCCGTAGCGGCGGAGCCAGAAGGCGAGGGCGGGTCCGGCGACACTGGCGCCGGAGACGAGGACGTGGGTCATGGCTGCTCCCTGGTTCGAAGGTTCCCCGCCGAGGCGTTTCGGTGAGGCGCTTCGTACACCGTACGAAGCGCCCTATGCTGGGTAAAGAGCGGGGTAGTACACCAGGTAGTGCACCTCGCGAACGCCCAGGCCACAGGGTCGCGGCGCAGGAAACAGGCCCGCGACCGCACTAGTACAGGGAGCCGAGGATGACCACACCGTCCGAGCGCATCGCCGACGAGATCCGGGGCCGCATCCGGTCGGGCGAGCTCGCCCCTGGCGCCCCGGTCCCGTCCACGCGCCGCATCGTCGCCGAGCACGGCGTGGCCATGGCCACCGCGAGCCGGGTGCTGGACGCGCTGCGCCGCGACGGGCTCGTCGAGGTGCGCCGCGGCGTGGGCACCGTGGTGGCCGCGGGCGCGAACGGCGCCGGCGCGGCCCGCCCCGGCACGGCGGCGTCCGCCGCGAGCGCCCCCACCGTGGACGACGTCGTCCGCCTGGCCATGGCGACGGCGGACGCCGAGGGGCTGGGCGGGCTGTCCATGCGGCGGATCGCGACCGACCTGGGTATCCCCACGATGTCGCTGTACCGGTACGTCCGGGGCCGGGAGGAGCTGCTGGCCCGGATGCTCGACACCGTGTACGCCACCTCGCCGCTCCCCGACCCGCTGCCGGACGGCTGGCGGGCCCGCGCCGAGGTGTGCGCCCGCACCATGTGGGCCGCGTTCCAGCGCCACCCGTGGGCCGCGCACGTCATGTCGATGACGCGGCCGCAGGTGCTGCCGCACGGCATCGCGCACACCGAGGCCCTGCTCGGCGCATTCGGCGAGCTGCCCGGCCGGCGGCTGGACCTCGACACGCGGATGCACCTGACCGTGTCGGTCTTCCAGCTCGTGCGCGGGCTCGGGGTGGGCATCGAGCCGGCGGCGCAGGCCCGCAAGGACGACGGGCTGACCGACGAGGAGTGGATGGACCGCACCCTGCCCGACCTCCAGGCCGCCGTCGACCCGCGCCGCCACCCGCACCTGGTGGAGGCGACGTCGGCCGACGTCGACCTCACGCTCGACACCCTGTTCGAGTTCGGCCTGGCCCGACTCCTGGACGGGTACGCGGTGTTCCTCGGAGAGGAGCGCTGATGTCCCCGCACGAGCGCGACAACCGGCTGCTGCTGCGCGCCCGGGACGCCATCGACCGCGACTACGCCCGGCCGCTCGACGTGCCGACGCTGGCTCGCATAGCGCACGTCTCGCCGTCCCACTTCAGCCGCAGCTTCCGCGCGACGTTCGGCGAGACGCCGCACCACTACCTGCAGCGACGCCGGCTGGAGCGCGCGATGGCACTGCTGCGCAACACGGCCACGCCGGTGACGGAGATCGCGCTGCAGGTGGGCTCCAACAGCCTGGGCACGTTCAGCCGCACGTTCCGCGACGTCGTCGGCGTCTCGCCGACGGAGTACCGGCGCCGGACGCGGCCGGTGGCCGCGCCCGTCTGCTTCGTCAAGAGCTGGATGCGGCCCGCGGGCTGAGCAGCTTCTCCGGCCGAGCAGTTTCGGAGAAGCGCACCGGGCCGGGGCAGTCCTAGCGTGGAGAACATGTTCAAGAACATCTCCATCACCGCCGTGACCGTGCTCGACCAGGACGAGGCCCTGGACTTCTACGTCGGCAAGCTCGGGTTCGAGGTCAGCAACGACGTCGACATGGGCTTCATGCGCTGGCTGACCATCTCCCTGCCCGAGGACCCCGACCGCCACCTGCTCCTGGAGGTGCCGGGCCCGCCGTCGCTGAGCGAGGAGGTGGCGGCCCAGGTCCGGGACCTGGTGACCAAGGGGGCACTCGGCGTCGCGTGCATCCTCACCACCGACGACTGCCGCCGCACCTACGCCGAGCTCAGCGCCAAGGGCGTCGAGTTCACCGAGGAGCCGGTCGAGCAGCCGTACGGCATCGACTGCGCCCTGCGCGACCCGTTCGGCAACCACATCCGCGTCACGCAGCCGGCCACCGGCCCGGTCGAGGTGACGGACGCCGACATCGCGCGCTGGAACGCGGAGCAGCCGGGCTGAGGCGGCAGTCGGCATCCCAGAGATCAGCCGATCACGTCCAGGTCGGCAGTTTGCGCCGCAGAGTCGGCAGTTTGTCGCACAAAGTCGGCAGTTGGCATCGAGGTCGGCACAGCCCTGTGCCGACCTCGATGCAGACTGCCGACGTCAGCAGAACTGCCGAACTCGCCGACCAGCATCACAGCCGGGGCGGACCCGCCTCGACCCGGCGCAGCACCGCCGGCAGGGAGTACAGGTCCGGCGACTCGTACAGGCCGCGCTCGTCCCACCAGGTCGCCCCGGCCTCGACCAGCGGGCCGACGACATCGGTCGCCGCCTCCGGCGTCGTCAGCCCGCCGACGACGACCTCGAACGGACCACCGTCTGACGAGGGGACGCCGCCGGACGAACCCTGCGCCGTCGTGCGGTGCTCCGTCACGTACCCGGCGACCTCGCGGACCTCGCCAGGCGTGGGCGGCACCCCGTGCCCGGACGCGAACAGCGGCACGACGCCGTCCCACCTCGCGGCGCGCCGGAACGGCCGGCGCGCGGGCCAGAACCCGCCCACCCACACCGGCGGCCGGGGCCGCTGCACGGTGGCCGGGAGGATCTCGACGTCGCGCACGCGGTAGTGCGGCCCGTCGTGGTCCACGCGCTCCCCCGCCCAGTAGCGGGCCAGCAGGCCGAGACCCTCGTCCAGCTTCTCCGCGAGCACCACGGGGTCGGTCTCGTCGCCGAAGCTGCCGAACTCGTCCTCGACCGGCCCGCCCAGCCCCGCGCCGAAGACGACGCGGCCGCCGCTGAGGGCGTCCAGCGTCGCGACCTGCCGGGCGAGCTGCTCGGGCCGGCGCCGCGCCACCGGGGTGACCAGCGTGCCCAGCCGGATCGTCGACGTCGCGAGCGCCGCCGCGGTGAGCAGCATCCACGGGTCGCCGAACGGCTGGCCGCGGCGCGCCTCCTTGCGGTGGACCACGTGGTCCCAGACGAACAGGCCGTCCCAGCCGGCGTCCTCGGCCGCGCGGGCGACGGTCGCGACGGCGCGGGCGTCGGCGAAGTCGCCGAAGTTGGGGACGTTGACGGAGCAGCGCATCAGGCCTCGCCCCCGGTGGGGGCGCCCCGCAGGTCGCTCAGGTCCCGCCACATGATCCGCAGGCCGACGTCGCCCAGCTCCGGGTGGCGGAACGCCCCCGGCGCGACGCCGAGGGTGACGAAGCCGAGGCTCTCGTACAGGTGGACGGCGGCGGCGTTGGTGTCGACCACGGCGTTGAACTGGATCGCAGCGAAGCCCTCGCGGGCGGCCCAGGCGATCATGTCCTGGACCAGGGCACGCCCGGCGCCGGAGCCGCGCACCGCACGGTCGACCATGATGCTGCCCGACGCGATGTGGCTGCCGGGTCCCGGCCGGTTGGGGTACATGTTCGCGGTGCCGACCACGACGCCGTCGCGCACCGCGACCACCACGCGCCGCGGGGCCTCCAGCCAGCCTGCGCGGGCGTCGGCCTCGCCCATGGCGGGGTCGTAGGCGAACGTGTCGGCCGCGCGCACGACCTCTTCCACGATGGGCCAGATGGCGGGCCAGTCCTCGGCGCCGGCCTCGCGCACGCTGGTCACGGGCCGGGGCCGACGTCGGCCCCGGTGACAGGCGTGGCGTCGGGACGGGAGCCGGCGTCGGCATCGCTGGGTGCGCTCATGCGCCCACCCTGCCCCACGACCGCATCACCCCGCCACGACGATTCCCATCGTTGACCACAGCAGTTGCTGCCAGCAGACCGGCCCGCCCGGCAGCAGCTGCTGTGCTCAACACAGTCCCCGCGGGGAGGGCGCGCGTCAGGGCCGCGGCCAGTGCCGCTTCGAGCGGTCCTCGATGACGCGGTTGTAGCGGCCCAGCAGCTCGCCGAACCGGGCGCGGTCCGCCTCCGACCACTCGTGCAGCAGCTCGGCCAGCAGCTCCCGGCTGGCCGCGCGTTCCTCGCCGAGCAGCCGGGCGCCTTCCGCGGAGAGTCGCAGCTTGCGGGCCTGCCCGCCGTCCGGGTCGTCGAAGCGCTCGGCCAGCCCCGAGCGGCGCAGCGCCGCCGTCTGCCGGTTCAGGGTCGAGACGTCGAGGCCGGTGGCGGCCGCGAGCTCGGCGAGGCTGGCCGGCCCCCCGGCGTCGAGCAGGCTGAGCAGCGTGTACGCGCTCTGGTCGAGCAGCCCGCCCTTGCGGCGCGTGCGGCCCGCGGGCAGGGCGGCCAGGTGCCGGCCGAACAGCATGCCCTCGTACTCGATCTCGTCGATCGCGGACGTCATCGTCGTCTTCCTCCGATCCCGCACGGACTATTGCCTATGCATGATGCACAAGATATGGCATCCTGAGGCCGAACCCCAATGTGCATGATGCACAGCAATCTTTCGAGGAGACTCGTGACGACCACCGCGTCCCGCCCAGCACCACCGCCCGAGACCGGGGCCACCGCCCCGGCGATCCACCCGAACCGCATCGTCGCCATCCTCGCGATCGGCGGCATCGTGGTCGCGATGACCCAGACCCTCGTGGTCCCGATCATCGCCACGCTGCCGACCATCTTCGACGCCCCGGCGTCCGACACGTCCTGGGTCATCACCATCACGCTGCTCGTCGGCGCCATCTGCACGCCGGTCTCCGGCCGGCTCGGCGACCTGTACGGCAAGAAGAAGATGATCCTGGTCTCGCTGGTGCCGCTGGCCCTCGGGTCGGCGGTCTGCGCCGTGGCCACGACGGTGCCCGTCATGGTCACCGGCCGCGGCCTGCAGGGGCTGGCCACCGGGTTCATCCCGCTCGGCATCAGCATGCTGCACGACCTGCTGCCCAAGGAGCGCACCGCCGGCGCCATCTCCCTGATGAGCTCGTCGCTCGGCATCGGCGGCGCCCTCGGCCTGCCGTTCGCCGCCGCCGTCGCCGAGTTCGCGAGCTGGCGCATCCTGTTCTGGCTCATCGCCGTCTGCGCCGTCGTGGTCGGCGTCGTCGTCTGGCGGGCGATCCCCGCCCCGGCGACCGAGGCGCGGGTGCGCGCCCCGTTCGACTACGTGGGCGTGCTCGGCCTGGCCGCGGGCCTCGTGGCCCTGCTGCTCGCCGTCTCCAAGGGCGCCGAGTGGGGCTGGGCGAGCCCGCTCGTGCTCGGCCTGTTCATCGGCTCCGCGGTCGTGCTCCTGGCCTGGGGCTGGTGGGAGCTGCGCACGCCCGCCGCGCTGGTCGACCTGCGCACCACCGCGCGCCCCGCCGTGCTGCTCACCAACGTGGCCTCGATCATGATCGGGTTCGCCATGTACGCGCAGTCGCTGATCCTGCCGCAGCTCATGCAGGCGCCGGCCGCGACCGGGTTCGGCCTGGGCCAGTCCATGCTGCAGATGGGCCTGTGGATGGCACCGTCGGGCATCGCGATGACCCTCATGTCGCCGGTGGGCGCGCGCATCACCAGGGCCCGCGGCCCCAAGACGACGCTGGTGCTGGGCGGCCTCGTCATGGCGGTCGGCTACGGCCTGTCCACGCTGTTCATGGACACGCTCGTGGGCCTGTCGGCGACGGCGTTCGTCGCGGCGGCCGGCGTGGGCTTCGCCTACGGCGCGCTGCCCGCGATCATCCTCGGCTCCGTCCCGGCCTCCGAGAAGGCCGCCGCGAACGGCTTCAACGCGCTCATGCGGTCCATCGGCACCTCGGTGTCCGCCGCCGTGATCGGCGTGGTGCTGGCCCGGATGAGCACCACCTTCGGCGAGCACACCCTGCCCACCGAGGGCGGGTTCCGCGTGGCCCTGCTGCTCGGCTGCGGCATGGCCGTGGTGTCCGCGGCGATCGCCGCCACGATCCCCGTCAAGGGGCTGCGCGAGACCTCCGGCGGGCACTGATCCCACCGGTCACACCCGGAGCACGACACCGGACGGCGCCCTCCCCCGGGGGCGCCGTCCGGCGTACGGTCGGAGCATGTGCCGAAACATCACCACGCTGCGCGGCCTCGAACCGGCCGCCACCGACGAGGAGATCACCGCCGCCGCACTGCAGTTCGTGCGTAAGGTCACGGGCGTGACCAAGGTGAGCGACGCCACCCGCGACCCGGTGGAACAGGCCACGGCGGAGATCGCGGACATCGTGACGCGCCTGCTCGACGAGCTGCCCGAGCGCCGCCAGCCGCCCAAGACCGTGCCGCCGCTGCGCCGGGCCGAGGTCCAGGCGCGGATCGCGCAGCGCATCAAGGAGCGTGAGGAGCACGAGCGCATGCACGAGCTGGGCATCGCGCACTCGCACTGAGCGGCCCGCGCCGCTACAGTTGCGACGTGCTCGCACACCTCTCCTGTTGCTGTCACTGACCACCCCACCCGGTCCGTCAGTCCCCCACGCGCGCCGTCGCGCGTGCAGAACAGGAAGAGAAACAGGTGCAGTACGTCAATTCTGTCGTTGACCTCGTCGGCAACACCCCTCTGGTTCGGCTCACCCAGGTGACCGAGGGCGTCACCAGCGCAACCGTGCTGGTCAAGCTCGAGTACCTCAACCCCGGCGGCTCCTCGAAGGACCGCATCGCGGGCCGCATCATCGACGCGGCCGAGCGCGAGGGCAAGCTCCTGCCCGGCGGCACCATCGTCGAGCCCACGTCCGGCAACACCGGCGTCGGCCTGGCCCTGGTGGCCCAGCAGCGCGGCTACCGCTGCGTCTTCGTGCTGCCCGACAAGGTGGGCGAGGACAAGCGCAACGTGCTGACCGCGTACGGCGCCGAGGTGGTCGTGACGCCGACGGCGGTCGCGCCCGACAGCCCCGAGTCGTACTACTCGGTGAGCGACCGGCTGGTGCGCGAGATCCCCGGCGCCTTCAAGCCCGACCAGTACTCCAACCCGAACGGCCCCCGGTCGCACTACGAGACCACGGGCCCGGAGATCTGGCGGGACACCGACGGCCGCGTGACGCACTTCGTGGCCGGCGTCGGCACCGGCGGCACCATCACCGGTACCGGCCGCTACCTGCGTGAGGTCTCGGGCGACCGGGTGCGCATCGTCGGCGCCGACCCCGAGGGGTCGGTCTACTCCGGCGGCACCGGCCGCCCCTACCTGGTCGAGGGCGTGGGCGAGGACTTCTGGCCGTCCGCCTACGACCCGAGCGTGCCGCACGAGATCATCGCGGTGAGCGACGCCGAGTCGTTCGCGATGACCCGCCGGCTCGCCCGGGAGGAGGGCATCCTCGTGGGCGGCTCCAGCGGCATGGCCGTGGTCGCGGCCCTGCGGGCCGCCCGCGACCTGACCGAGGACGACGTCGTCGTGGTCCTGCTGCCCGACGGCGGCCGTGGCTACCTCGGCAAGATCTTCAACGACACCTGGATGCGGTCCTACGGGTTCGCGCCCGCGATCGAGGACCACACCGTCGCGGACGTGCTGGCCGCCAAGGCCGACCGCACCCCGCCCCTGCTCTACGTGCACCAGACCGACACGGTGCGGGAGGCGATCGACCGCATGACCCGGTCCGGCGTCTCCCAGCTGCTCGTGCTGACCGCGGAACCGCCCGTGGTGCTCGGCGAGATCGCCGGCGCCGTGCACGAGGACGAGCTGCTCGACGGGGTGTTCGCCGGCAAGGCGAACCTGTCGGACGAGGTGGGCGGGCTGATCGGCCGCCCCCTGCAGCTCATCGGCGTCAACGAACCGGTCGGGACGCTGCGCGCGGCCCTCGCCGACGAGACCGCACTGCTCGTCACCGACGGCGGCAAGGCCCTCGGCGTGGTCTCCCGCTCCGACCTGCTCGACTACCTCGCGGTCTGAACCGCTCGCACCCTTCGAAGAGAGACCTGACCTCCCATGACCGACGCCCGACCCAGCCGTTTCGACACGCTCGCCATCCACGCGGGACAGCACACCGACCCGACCACCGGCGACGCGATCCCCGCGATCCACGTCACCTCCACCTACGCGCAGGACGGCATCGGCGGCCTGCGCGGCGGCTACGAGTACTCGCGCGGCGGCAACCCCACGCGCACGGCCCTGGAGGAGCAGCTCGCGGCGATCGAGGGCGGCGCGCACGGCATCTCGTTCGCGTCCGGCCTGGCCGCCGAGGACGCCCTGCTGCGCGCCGTCGTCGCGCCCGGCGACCACGTGCTCGTGCCGAACGACGTCTACGGCGGCACGCACCGCCTGATCCGCACCGTCCACGGCAAGGCGGGCGTGGGGCACACGACCGTCGACACCGCCGACCTCGACGCCGTGCGCGCCGCGATCCGGCCGGAGTCCAAGGTGCTGTGGGTCGAGACGCCGTCGAACCCGCTGATGAAGATCAGCGACATCCCGGCGCTGGCCGAGCTGGCGCACGAGAACGGCCTGCTCCTGGTGGTCGACAACACGTTCGCCTCCCCCGCGCTGCAGCGCCCGCTCGACCTGGGTGCCGACGTCGTGGTGCACTCCACGACCAAGTACCTCGGCGGGCACTCCGACGTCGTGGGCGGCGCCGTGGTCGTCAAGGCGGGAGCCGACGAGCTCGCCGAGCAGGTGCGCTACGTGCAGTTCGCCGCGGGCGCCGTCTCCAGCCCGTTCGACGCGTTCCTGACCACCCGCGGCATCAAGACGCTTTCGGTGCGCATGCAGCGCCACTCCGAGACGGCCCAGACGCTGGCCGAGCGCCTGGTGCACCACCCCGCCGTCGCGCGCGTGCTGTACCCGGGCCTGCCCGACCACCCCGGCCACAAGATCGCCGCGCACCAGATGTCGCGGTTCGGCGGCATGATCTCGCTGGAGCTCGCCGGCGGTGAGGCGGCGGCCCGCACCTTCGCGGAGTCGACCGAGGTGTTCCTGCTGGCGGAGTCGCTCGGCGGCGTCGAGTCGCTGGTCAACTACCCGAGCGCGATGACCCACGCGTCGGTGCGGGGCACGGAGGCCGAGGTCTCGCCGGCGATCGTGCGCCTGTCGGTCGGCCTGGAGGACGTGACGGACCTGCTGGACGACGTGCTGCAGGCCCTGGACCGCACCCACGCCGCCCACTGAGCCCGCCCGGCCGAACTAAGGTGGGGGCCGTGACCGAACATGCCCCCGTGAGCGCCGTGATGCACCGCGCCAAGGCGGACGCCCGCGCCTCCCACGTCACCGTGGGGCAGGTGCGGCACCTGCCCGGTGCCCGCGAGGAGATCGACTGCTCCTGCGGCATGACGCTCACGAACGGCCCCCACTGGTCGCTCGACGAGCACATCCGGCTGCACCGCGCCGAGGCGCGCTACCTCGCGCTCAGCGAGGTGGCGCCCGCGGGCATGCCGCGGCTCATCCCGGTGGGACCGGAGCGGCTGCCCCGCTGAGGCGGAGTCCCTCAGAGCTCGTCGGGGTCGTCCCAGGAGACGCCGCTCGAGGCACCCGAGATGGGGTCGAGCTCGCAGCCGGCGAGGTTGCGTGGCGCCTTGGAGACGTCGCCGCCGCCGAGCAGGCCGCGGCGGGTCGCGACGCGGCGGACGGCCGGCGGCGCGATGTGGGCGTAGGAGGCGTTGGACTCGTCGATGAGGTCGGTCGGGACCGAATCGGCAGAGTCACTGGTGGACTGGGGTTCCGCCGTGATCATGGCCTCATCTTCGCAGGGATCGGCCGGTTCGCACATCCGCTTGGCACAGTATTTTGAATTCTGGCCAAAGCCTCCACGACCACGGCACGCCCACCACGACATCTCCCCCCGCCTACCCCGCAGGGGTGTCATGATCGTCCGATGCAAACCTGGCCCGGCCGCCCGTACCCCCTCGGCGCGACCTTCGACGGCACGGGGACAAACTTCGCGCTCTACTCGTCCGTCGCACAGCGGGTCGAGCTGTGCCTCCTGGCGGACGACGACTCCGAGACCCGCATCGAGGTCACCGAGACCGACGCGCACGTCTGGCACGTCTACCTGCCCGGCGTCGGCCCCGGGACGCGGTACGGGTACCGGGTGCACGGGCCCTACGACCCGGCGTCGGGCCACCGCTGCAACCCGGCCAAGCTGCTGCTGGACCCGTACGCCAAGGCCGTGGACGGCGACCTGGACAACGATCCGTCGCTGTTCTCCTACCCGTTCTCGGACGTCGAGCAGGCCACGACCGGCACCACGCCCGACGGCGCCGACTCCCTGGGCCACACGATGGTCTCCGTGGTGGTCAACCCGTTCTTCGACTGGGGCCACGACCGCCCGCCGGACACGCCGTACCACGAGACCGTGATCTACGAGGCGCACGTCAAGGGCCTGACCATGCGCCACCCGGACGTGCCCGAGGAGCTGCGCGGCACCTACGCCGGGCTGGCCCACCCCGCGATCATCGAGCACCTGACGAGCCTGGGCGTCACCGCGATCGAGCTGATGCCCGTGCACCAGTTCGTCACCGACCCGTCGCTGGCCGCCAAGGGGCTGAGCAACTACTGGGGCTACAACACGATCGGGTTCTTCGCCCCGCACAACGGGTACGCGGGCTACGGCCGCCGCGGCCAGCAGGTCATGGAGTTCAAGGCCATGGTCAAGGCGATGCACGAGGCCGGCATCGAGGTGCTGCTCGACGTCGTCTACAACCACACCGCCGAGGGCAACCACCTGGGCCCGACCCTGGGCTTCCGCGGCATCGACAACGCCGCCTACTACCGGCTGGTCGACGCCGACGAGGCGCACTACTTCGACACCACAGGCACGGGCAACTCGCTGCTCATGCGCTCCCCCGCGGTGCTGCAGCTCATCATGGACTCGCTGCGGTACTGGGTCGAGGAGATGCACGTCGACGGGTTCCGCTTCGACCTGGCGGCCACGCTGGCCCGGCAGTTCCACGAGGTCGACCGGCTGAGCGCCTTCTTCGACATCGTGCACCAGGACCCGGTGATCTCCCAGGTCAAGCTGATCGCCGAGCCGTGGGACCTGGGCGACGGCGGCTACCAGGTGGGCGGGTTCCCGCCGCTGTGGACGGAGTGGAACGGTCGCTATCGCGACACGGTGCGCGACTTCTGGCGCGGCGAGCCGGCCACGCTGCCGGAGTTCGCCTCCCGCCTGACCGGGTCCAGCGACCTGTACGAGCACAGCGGCCGCATGCCCAGCGCGTCCATCAACTTCGTCACGGCGCACGACGGTTTCACGCTCGCCGACCTGACCTCGTACAACGACAAGCACAACGAGGCGAACGGCGAGGACAACCAGGACGGCGAGAACCACAACCGGTCCTGGAACTGCGGCGCCGAGGGCCCCACCGACGACGCCGAGGTGGCCGAGCTGCGCGCCCGCCAGCGCCGCAACCTGCTGGTGACCCTCATGCTGAGCCAGGGCGTGCCGATGATCGCGCACGGCGACGAGCTCGGGCGCACCCAGCAGGGCAACAACAACGCCTACTGCCAGGACAACGAGCTCTCCTGGGTGGACTGGGGCGGCCCGGACGGGCTGGACGCCGAGCACGCCGCGCTCCTGGACTTCGCCCGGCAGGCGGTCCGCCTGCGCCGCGAGCACCCGATCCTGCACCGTCGGCGGTTCTTCGACGGCAAGGTCTCCCCGGGGGCCGCGGGCGGCCCGGCGGACATCGAGTGGCTGGACCTGACGGGCGCGCGGATGGACGACACGGACTGGCACCAGTCCTACGCCCGCACCGTGACCGTGTTCCTCAACGGCGACGCGATCACGGAGACCGGGCGGCGCGGCGAGGCGGTGGTCGACGACTCCTTCCTGCTGCTGCTCAACGCCCATCACGAGGACCTGGGCTTCACCCTGCCGCCCGCCGGCTACGGGTCGTCCTGGACCGTGGTCCTGGACACGGACGGCAGCGCGGAGCCGGGGACGACGCTCCAGGCCGGCACGGGTCTGTCCGTGACTGCTCGCAGCGTGGTCGTACTGACTCGCCCATCCGGAACACCGGGCTAGGCTGTCGGCCGTGACCGGACCGAGGAGTGGAACCGGAGGCAGCACCCCACCGCCCCGACCGGGCCCTGACATGCCTGTTCCCGGGCCCAGACCGGTGGTGTGGGCCCCGCGCGCCCGCATCATCGAGGTGCTCGTGCCGTACGACCCGTACGAGGAGCCGGAGCACATGCCGCTGCGCCTCGTGGGCGCGGGCGAGCCCGGGTACTGGGGCGCCGACAGCGTGCTCGGGCACGGCACCGACTACGGGTACTCCGTGGACGGCGGCCCGCTGCTGCCCGACCCGCGCAGCGTGTGGCTGCCGCAGGGCATCCACGGGCCCACCCGGGTGTTCGACCCCGCCTTCGAGTGGACCGACGGCTCCTGGTCGCCGCCCGAGCTGTCCACGAGCGTGCTCATGCACGTGGACATCGAGACGTTCACGCCCGAGGGCACCCTGGACGCCGCCGCGGAGCTGCTGCCCACCATCGCCGGGCTCGGCGTGGACGGCGTCGAGCTCGCGCCGGTCGCGGCCTTCGACCCGGCGCGCGGCCCGGCCCGCGGCGTCCGTCTCTACTCCGTGCACGAGCCGTACGGCGGCCCGCGCGCCCTGCAGCGGTTCGTCGACGCCGCGCACGCCGAGCGGCTCGCCGTCGTGCTGGACATCCCGTACCGCTGGGCCGTGGCCGACGAGCTCGGCCTGGAGGCCTACGGCCCGTACCTGACGGGCGGCGGCGGCCGGCCGCGCGTGCAGCGGCCCGACTTCGGCGACGCGGGCGAGCACGCGCTGCAGGCCATGCGCCCGCGGACCGGCCAGGTGCCGCTGGACCGGCCCCGCACCGGCCCCATCCAGCTCCGCACCGGCCAGGTGCCCACGATCGGCACCCGGGCCGGCAAGGTGCCGTCCTCGCCGACGGTGCGCACCGACTACGTGGGCGACCGCATCAACCTCGACGGCAGCGGCAGCCGCGGGCCCCGGGACTTCCTCGTGGACGACGCGCGGCACTGGCTGCGCGAGTACCACGTGGACGGCCTCGTGCTCGACGTCGACGCGCTCGTGGACCGCTCCCCCACGCCGTTCCTCGGCGAGCTCGCCGACTACGTCGTCGGCCTGGGCGAGCAGCTCGACCGCCGGTTCAGCCTGCTCGTCGACGGCCCCGGCCGCAGCGACCGCCTCACCTCGATCCTGCTGCGCATCCTGTCCGGCCCCGGCAAGACCGAGGACATCCAGGCCCTGCAGATGCTCGCCGACCTGGTGCACCCCTCCGTGCGCCGCGCCACCCGCCAGAACGGCGGACGGCGCAACCGCGTCCGGGCCGGCGCCAGCGTGGTGGAGGACATCACCCGGCTGCCCGCCGCCCAGCTCACCGTGCCGTGGGCGGGCGAGGAGAGCCCCGCCACGGCCCTGCTGGGCGTGGACGACGTCGACATCCGGGCCAGCGTGCTCGCGGTCGTCCTGCTCGCGGGCAACCCGCTGGTGCTGGACACCGTGCACGTGCCGGTGGTGCCGCGCAGCGCCAACGAGCAGCGCCTGGTGCGCTGGGCGCACGACCTGATCGGCATCCGGCACGCCATCACCGACGAGCTGGACCTCCCGCTGGAGATCCGGTCCACCGCCGACCGGTCGGTCATCGCGGTGCTGCGGGGCAGCCTGGCGTTCGTGCTGAACACGGGCCACGGCCTGGCCGCCCTGCGGCTCGGCAGCCTGCTGCGGCCCGCCGAGGGCGCCAGCCGGGCCCCGCTGCCGGGGGCCTTCCGGCTGGCGGCGGCGTGGGAGCCCGGCGCGACCCGCCTGGTGGGCGACACGCTGACCGTGCCGCCGCGGATGACCGCCGTGCTGCGCGCGGAGGTCTGACCTGGGATTCTGAGGTTCGGTGACCGGCGTCGGCCGGTCGGGCTCGAGGAGGCGTCCGATGGCGAAGGATCCGGCACGGAAGGCGGGCCGCTGGACGACCCCGGCCGACGAGGCGCTGCGGTGGGTGCGGGGCACCGACCTGACCGCCCTGGACCCGGCCGGCACGCCCGGCTGGGCCGGCACGCGGGCGGACGGCGAGAAGCTGCTGACCGACCGCGGCGACGAGCTCGCGGACCTGCAGGAGCGCCTCTTCGCGCACGGCCGCAGCGGCGGCGACCGGTCCGTGCTGCTCGTGCTGCAGGGCCTGGACACGTCGGGCAAGGGCGGGATCGTGCGGCACGTGGTGGGCATGGTGGACCCGCAGGGCGTGATGCACACCGGGTTCGGCGTGCCCACGCAGGAGGAGCGCGAGCGCGGCTACCTGTGGCGCATCCGCAACGCCCTGCCGCGGCCCGGCTACCTCGGCGTCTACGACCGGTCGCACCACGAGCAGGTGCTGGTGGTGCGGGTGGACCGGCTGGAGCCGGTCAAGACCTGGCGCAAGCACTACACCGAGCTCAACGAGTTCGAGGCCGAGGTGGCGAGCTCGGGTACCGAGATCGTCAAGGTGGCCCTCATGGTCTCGCCCGACGAGCAGAAGAAGCGCCTGGCCAAGCGGCTCGACCGGCCGGACAAGCACTGGAAGTACAACCCGAGCGACATCGACGTGCGCCTCAAGCTGCCGGAGTACCTGGCGGCCTACCAGGAGATGCTGGACCGCACGTCCACCGACGTAGCGCCCTGGTACGTGGTGCCGGCGGACCGCAAGTGGTACTCGCGCCTGGCCGTCACGGAGCTGCTGGCCGGCGCCCTGCGGTCGCTCGACCTGGGCTGGCCGCCCGCCGACTTCGACGTGGCGGCGGAGAAGGCGCGGCTCGCGGCGACGTGAGCCGGGCGGGTCTCAGTTCGGGCTCGGGACGAGCCGGCGCCCCTCCTCGGCCAGCGCACCCAGCCGGGACAGCGCGCGGTAGTACTTCTTGCGGTACCCGCCGGCGAGCATCTCCTCGGTGAACAGCCCGCGGGTGTCGCCGGAGCCGGCGAGCAGCACGGGCACGTCGCGGTCGTACAGCCGGTCCACGAGCACCACGAGGCGCAGCGCGACCGCCTGCGCGGTGACGGGGTGCACGCCGGTCAGGGCGACCACGGACACGCCGTCCAGCAGCGCGCCGTACCGGCTGGGGTGCACCGTGGCGAGGTGCTCCAGCAGGTCGTCGAACGCGTCGAGGGTGGCGCCCGGGCGGGCCGCGGCGGCCGCGACCTCCGCGGTGCTCAGCGGCTCGGGGTCGGTGACGACGTCGCGGTGGCGGTAGTCCTCGCCGTCGACCCGCAGGGTCTCGAAGCGGTCGGACAGCGCCTTGATCTCCCGCGCGAAGTCCTGGGCGGCGAACCGGCCCTCGCCCAGGGCGCCGGGCAGCGTGTTCGACGTCGCGGCCAGGGCGACGCCGCGGTCGGCCAGCTCGCGCATGAGGCGGGACATGAGCGTCGTGTCGCCGGCGTCGTCGAGCTCGAACTCGTCGATGCAGACCAGCTTCTTGGCGGCCAGCGCCTCGACGGTCGGCAGGAACCCGAGGGCGCCGACCAGGTTGGTGTACTCGACGAACGTGCCGTACGCGGCCTTGTCCGGGCCGAGGGCCTCGCCGACGGCGTGCGCCAGCGAGGTCAGCAGGTGCGTCTTGCCGACGCCGAAGCCGCCGTCCAGGTAGACGGCGGGAGCCGGCTGCCGGCGGGCGAACAGGCCGCGCCGGGGAGCGACGATCTGCTGGGCGATCTCCTGCAGCCGGGTCAGCGCGCGGCCCTGGCTGGGGTGCGCGGGGTTGGCGCGGTAGGTCGCGAAGCGGGCCGCGGCGAAGTGCCGCGGCGGTACGAGGTCGGTGACGAGCCGGTCGACGGGGACCTGCGGCCGGACGGCGCTGAGGGCTGCCTGGGTGGTGCGGGCGGCCTCGGTGGTCCGGGCGGTCTGGGTGTCGGCGGGGGCTGTCACGAAGCCAAAGATTACCGGCGCCCGGGGTCACCGGGCGTGCCACGAGAGCAACGTCACACGTGCGTGACGGCGGGCGCGGCGGCGTCGTCGAGCACCCCGCGCAGGGCCGTGACCACCTGCGCCGTCGTCCGGGTCTGGGCCGGGTCGGCGTTGCGGTCGTCGCCCGCGACGGCGTGGTCGATCACCAGCTCGTGGAACCGGACGGCACCGGGCGCCGCCTCCTGCGCCTCCAGGCGCAGCACCTGGACCAGCATCGCGAGCCCGGCCCCGGTGACGCAGATCGCGCCGGACCCGGCCATGGCCTCGCGGGACGCGGCGCCGTTGAGCACCACGTAGGGGTCGCCCGGCTCCAGCAGCGGGGCGAGAGCGCGGGCGACGTCGAGGTGCGCGGTGAGGTGGGAGGCCAGCGTCGCCGTCCACCGGTCCGGGTCCTCGTCGAGCAGGGCGGCGCCCTTGTGCCAGCCGCCGATCGACGCCACGACGGCGCCGGGCAGCGGCAGGCCGTCGCGCGCGCAGACGTCGCGGACGGCGTCGGGCAGGGCGGCGGCCCGCTCGTAGCCGACGGGCACGACGCCTTCGCCGGCGTCCGGCAGCGGGTGCCGCGCGGCGGCGAGCACGGTGGCCCCGTCGGCAGCCAGGCCGCGTGCGACCCGGCTGCCGACGTATCCGCTGGCCCCGACGACGAGGACGGGGCGGGGGCTGGTCATGCGGTTCAGACTAGGTCAGACCGTGACCGGCTGCGGCACCGCCCTGGGGTCGGGACCGAACCGGTTGGGTCCGGGCTCACCCGGCAGGGCCAGCAGCACGATGATGATGATGCCGCCGAAGACCGGGACGAGGCACAGCAGGTAGAACCAGCCGGACTTCCCGGTGTCGTGCAGGCGCCGGACGCCCGCAGCGACCAGCGGGACGAACGCCCCGAGCCCGACGATCGCGACGAGCGTCGAGCCGATCGACCCGAGCACGCCCGGCTCCTGCGTGACCGGGTCCATCATGATCAGGGCCGGGAGCAGGAGCGCCACGAAGATCACGGCGTGCACGATCGCGAGCCCGAGGTAGAAGAGCCAGTACTCGGCGGCCCGGGCCCGGCCGGTGAAGACGCCGTACTTGCGCAGGCAGGTCCGGACGGAGTCGACGAGCGTCATGTGAGTCAGACCGCTGCGGCGGCGTCGACGGCCTTGGGGTCCGGTCCGAACTGGTTCGGGCCCGGCGTGCCGGCGGAGGCGCCCCACACGATGACCAGGATGAAGTTGACGACCGGGATCAGGAGCAGGAACGCCAGGGCGCCCGGCTTGCCGGTGTCGTGCAGGCGGCGCACGATGACGGCGAGCGTCGGCAGCAGCAGCGCGAGCGTGACCAGCGAGAGCACGAGGTAGCCCGTAGTCAGGGAGCCCGGCATCGCGGGGATCGGCGCGGCGGGGTCGCCGGCCATGGCGTACTCCATGGTGGCCGTCGTGTAGGCCGTGAGGCCCGGCACGATGAGCGCGAAGTAGAGCACGCCCTCGACGATGGCCACGGCCAGGTAGTACCACCAGAACTCGGAGCGCCGGGCACGGCCGCTGAACGTGGCGTACTTCGACAGCACGGTCCGGATGGACTCGATGAACGACATCAGGAAAAAGCCTCTCTCACGGTTCTTACCGGAAATCTCCAGCAAGTGCGCACATAGTGTCCCGATCAGTCAATCGGTACGCAAGGCTTAAATCTGGGCAGAAGTACCCATGGGTGAGAAAAGCTTCGAACATGTCAGACGCTCAGGTCCCCGGAGGGACCTGAGCGTCTGACACGGTGGTGCGGCTCAGTAGCCCGTCGCGGTCGGCTCCGGGTAGTACTGGGCGTACTTGCGGCGGTAGTTCTGCGTGATCGCCTCGACGATGAGCCGGCGCTTGAGGCCGGAGTCGGCGTCGTACTTCAGCGGGTTGACCACGTCGCCGCTCGCCTTGAGCGCCTTGAGCCGCGACTTCAGCTCGGGGTCCAGCACGTACCTGGACAGCAGGCCGAACGGCACCACGGTGTACAGCACCTCGCGCACCGCGCGCACGGCGCGGATCGGGCGGTGCAGCACCCAGTCCTCGACCAGCACGCGGGCCACGTTGGCCCCGCCCGCGGTCACGTAGTAGTTGTTCCGCCCGATGCGGGGGTTCACCTCGAAGTACACGTGCTTGCCCGTGCGCGGGTCCAGCTTGTAGTCGAAGTTCGCGAACCCCACGTAGCCCGTCAGGTCGAGGAACCTCGTGGCCGCGTCCATGGCGTCGTCGTACGGCTCCACCAGGATCGCCGCCGGGATGCCGAGCGTGCCCGGCGTGTGCTCCT
This sequence comes from Promicromonospora sp. NPDC057488, assembly GCF_042802395.1. Lineage (NCBI taxonomy): Bacteria > Bacillati > Actinomycetota > Actinomycetes > Micrococcales > Promicromonosporaceae > Promicromonospora > Promicromonospora sp. NPDC057488. Next base: position 5,513 of record NZ_JBHVEG010000072.1, on the reverse strand, counting down.
CGAGCAGCACCCGGCCCGTGGCCAGGAGCGTCACCTCGCCCGACGTGTCGCGGTAGGCGGTCAGGGACCGCATCTGCGTCTCGTCGCCCGGGATGAACTCCTGCACCAGGAACGTGCCCGGGTAGTTGGCGTCCGCCAGGTGGCCCAGGATCACGTCGAGCTCCTCGCGGGAGTCGATGTGGTGGATCTTCGCCTTGCCGGGGAAGTCCACGTAGTACCACTCGGCGCTGTTGGACGGCTTGCCGACCACCGGGTACTGCAGGTCCACCGCGAGCGCCGGGACGGCGGCGCGGCCGCCCTCGGCGACCAGCTTGGCGACGTCGACCGGCACGGTGCGCGGCGTCGGGATGCCGAGCTGGTCGCAGACCTGGGCGAAGCCCTCCTTGCTGCTGACCTGCTCCAGCACCGGGAGCGACGGGTACGGCAGCACGTAGCCCGCCGCCTCCAGCCGCTCCCGGTTCAGGATGACCGTGCGCACGTGCCAGTCGGCGTTGGTGAGCAGCACGAGCGTCTTGTCCCGGTGCTGCTGCGCGATGCCCTCCAGCGTGGAGAGGAACACGTCCACCTCGTCCAGGCCGGGCACCACCACGTTCTCGGCGATCGCCGAGTCCTGCATGGCGCGCGTGGCGACCTTGGACAGCACGACGGCGTGCGTGCGGTACTGCTCGTGGAACGCGCGCACCAGGGCGTACATCCCGACGTCGCCGCCGATCCCCACCACCAGCATCTCGGGAGCGGCCTGCTCCCCTCCGCCTACCTGCCCCTGCTCCGCGGGGAAACCCCTCACGCCTCGGCCTCCGTGCGGTCGCCGGACCACTCGGTGTGGAACGTGCCCTCGCGGTCGACCCGCTTGTAGGTGTGGGCGCCGAAGAAGTCGCGCTGCGCCTGCACCAGGGCGGCGGGGAGCCGCTCGGCGCGGACGCCGTCGTAGTACGCCAGCGACGAGGAGAACGCGGGCGTGGGCACGCCGTTCTGGGCCGCACCGGCCACGACGCGGCGCCAGGCGGGCAGGCCGCTCGCGACGGCGTCGGTGAAGTACGGGTCGGCGAGCAGCAGCGGCAGGTCCGCCGTGCGCTCGTAGGCCTCGGTGATCCGGTTCAGGAACCGGGCGCGGATGATGCAGCCGCCGCGCCAGATGCGGGCCATGGCGCCCCGGTCGATGTCCCAGCCGAACTCGGCGGCGGCAGCGGCGATCTGGTCGAAGCCCTGCGAGTAGGCGACGACCTTGGAGGCGTACAGGGCCTGGCGCACGTCCTCGACGAACGCGTCGCGGTCCTTGACCTCCCACGCCTGCACGTGGGCGGGCAGGCTGGCCCGGCCGGCCTCGCGCTGCGGCACGGAGCCGGACAGCGCGCGGGCAAACGTGGCCTCGGCGATACCGGTGATGGGCACGCCCAGGTCCAGGCCGTTCTGCACCGTCCAGCGGCCGGTGCCCTTCTGCTCGGCCTGGTCCAGCACGATGTCGACGAAGGCCTTGCCCGTGGCCGCGTCGACGTGCTGGAGCACGTCCGCGGTGATCTCGATGAGGAACGACTCCAGGTCGCCCGTGTTCCACTGCGCGAAGATCTCGCCGATCTCCGCGGCCGAGGCACCCAGGCCCTGGCGCAGCAGGTCGTACGCCTCGGCGATGAGCTGCATGTCGGCGTACTCGATGCCGTTGTGCACCATCTTGACGAAGTGCCCGGCGCCGTCGGAGCCCACGTAGGTGCAGCACGGGGTGCCGTCCACCTTCGCGGAGATGTCCTCCAGGATGGGCCCGAGCGAGGCGTAGGACTCGCGCGTGCCGCCCGGCATGATGGACGGGCCGTTCAGCGCGCCCTCCTCGCCGCCGGACACGCCGGTGCCGACGAAGTGCAGGCCGTGCTCCTTGAGGGCCGCCTCGCGCCGGATCGTGTCCGGGAAGTGGGCGTTGCCGGCGTCGACCACGATGTCGCCCTCCTCGAGGAGGGGGATCAGCTCGTCGATGACGGCGTCCGTGGGACCGCCGGCCTTGACCATGATGACGACCTTGCGCGGCCGCTCGAGCGAGGCGACGAAGTCGGCCATCGACTCGGACGGGACGAAGTCGCCGTCGTCACCGTGCTCCGCGACCAGCGACTCGGTCTTCGCGTACGAACGGTTGTGGATGGCCACCGTGTACCCGTGACGTGCGAAGTTGCGCGCGAGGTTGCGACCCATCACCGCCAGGCCGGTGACGCCGATCTGTGCTGTGCCAGACACGTTCTTGCTCCTTCTGCAGTGGAAACGGAGCGGCGCGCGCCGAGCACGCGCCGCGACCCGCTGCCAGCCTAGTGCCCTGGCTCACTTCGCCACCGCGCAGATCACGATGCGGCGACAACCGCGCGCCTCCGCCTGCCGGCCCCGCGGCCGACGTACGGTGAACGGGTGACAAGCGGCCCGCCCAGCGGCGTACCCGTCGACTTCGCAGCAGCCCTCGCCGACCTGCGGAGCGCGGCCCTGCGTGCCGAGGTGCGCCTCACCGAGATCCCCGCGCCCCGCCGGGTCGCGCCGTTCAGCGTGGCCCTGTCGGGCGACGTGCTGCCCGGCGCGCCGCCGGGACCGCAGCAGGCGGACCGCTCCGGCGACCACGACCACGACGTCGACCCGCTGGCCACCGGCCGCTTCGTCGTCCTGCACGACCCGGCGGGCCAGGAGGCGTGGCACGGCACGTTCCGCGTGGTGACGCTGGTGCGCGCCACGCTGGAGCCCGAGATGGCCGCCGACCCCCTGCTGGCCGACGTCGCCTGGTCCTGGGTGGGCGAGTGCCTCGAGACCGCGGGCCTCACCCCGGGCACCGACACCCTGGCCGACGGCGGCACCGTCACCCGGGTGCTGTCGCAGAGCTACGGCGCCCTGGAGGGCACGCCGGGCGCGGTCGACCTGGAGATCCGGGCGTCCTGGACGCCCGTCGGCACGCGGCTCGGCACGCACCTGCGCGCATGGGCGGCGCTGCTGACGACGGCCGCCGGGGTGCCTCCGCTGCCCGAGGGCGTCGCGGCTCTCACCAGGCGTTTTACCGACCGATCCAGGCAACGCCATACGGTAGGTCCATGACCACCACGGAGCGAGGAGTCCCTGCGGAGACATCACCGCCCGTGCCGGCACCCGTCACCCCACTGACCGAGCCCGCTGACGGGCTGCCCGACGTCGTGGCGACACCAGGGGCCTTCGCACGGGTCGTCGACGCGTTCGCCGCGGGCTCCGGGCCCGTGGCCGCCGACGCCGAGCGGGCTTCCGGGTACCGGTACGGCCAGGCGACCTACCTGGTCCAGGTGCGACGCGAGGGTGCGGGCACGGCACTGATCGACCCGGTCGGCGTGCCGGACATGTCAGCGCTCGGCGCTGCCGTGGGCGACGCCGAGTTCGTGCTGCACGCCGCCTCGCAGGACCTGCCCGGGCTCGCCGCGCACGGCCTGCACCCGGCGCGGGTCTTCGACACCGAGCTCGCGGCGCGGCTGCTCGGCATGGAGCGCGTGGGCCTGGCCGCCGTCGTCGCCGAGGTGCTCGGGCTCGGCCTGGCCAAGGAGCACTCGGCCGTGGACTGGTCCACCCGCCCGCTGCCGGAGGACTGGCTGCGGTACGCCGCGCTCGACGTCGAGGTGCTCGTCGAGCTGCGCGACCGCCTCGCCGAGCGGCTGCAGGCCGCCGGCAAGTCGGAGTGGGCCGCCCAGGAGTTCGAGGCGGTGCGCACGGCCGCCCCGCCGGCGCCCCGGGTGGACCCGTGGCGCCGCACGTCGGGCATGCACGTGCTGCGCAACCCGCGCCAGGTCGCCGCCGTGCGGGCCCTGTGGGTGGCGCGGGACGCGAGCGCGCAGGCGCGCGACATCTCGCCGGGCCGGGTGCTGCCCGACCGCGCGATCGTCGCGGCCGCCAAGGCCATGCCCAAGACCGCGGGCCAGCTCGTCCTGCTGCCCGAGTTCGCGGGCAAGGGCACCAAGCGCCGGGCCGCGTACTGGCAGAAGGCGATCGACGAGGCGCGCGCCCTGCCGGACGCGGAGCTGCCGAGCGTGCGGGGCCCGCGCTCCGACGGCCCGCCGCCGCCGCGCACCTGGGGCGACCGCGACGCCGTCGCTGCCCGCCGCCTCACCGCGGCGCGCGAGCTGGTCACGGCGCTGTCCGCGGAGCTGAACATCCCCGTGGAGAACCTGCTGCAGCCCGACGCGCTGCGGCGCCTGTGCTGGACGCCACCCACGACCGCCGACGCCGCCGGGATCGCCGAGTTCCTGCGGGGCCGGAGCGCGCGCGAGTGGCAGACGGGCCTGCTGGCACAGCCCCTGGAGCGGGCGTTCGCGCAAGCTGCACAGGAACCGGTGTGAAAGCCTCACGCCGACCCCAGTAGAGTCGTCCCCATGCCAGCCCTGTCGGAGCCAATCACGCTCGCCGTCGACGTCGTCACCGATCCTTCGACCTGGGACCGGGAGGTGCTCGCCCTCGGCGGCCACCCCCTCCAGCTGTGGGGATGGGGCGAGGTCAAGGCGGCCGGGAACTGGCGCGCGCACCGCCTGCGCGTCACCGAGGACGGCTCCACCGTCGGCCTGGCGCAGCTCCTGGTGCGGCCGCTGCCCGCCCAGTTCCGGGCGCTGTCCTACGTGCCGCGCGGCCCCGTCGTCGCGCACCACGACGGCGAGACCGCGCAGGCCGTGTTCGGCGTGGGCGACACCGCCACCCGCAACGCCGTGACCAACACCGTGGTCGAGTGGGCGCGCGAGAACGTGGGCGGCGTCGGCATCACCATCGAGCCGGACTGGCCCGCGGGCACCCAGCTCGACCTCAACGGCCGGCGCTACGCGCCCAACCAGATCCTCATCCCGAGCACGCTGATCCTGGACCTCACCCGGCCCGCGGACGAGCTGATGTCGGACATGCGCAAGTCGACGCGGTACGAGATCCGCAAGGGCGGCCGCGCGGGCCTGGACATCCGCCGGGTCACGGAGGACGCGGAGGTGCTGCGCGTGCTCGACGTCTACAAGGAGACCGCCCAGCGCGCCGGCTTCGCCATCCACTCCGACGAGTACTACCTGGACATCAACCGCAAGCTCGGCGACAAGTCGGTGCTGGTGGCCACCTACATCGACGACGTCCCGGTGTGCTTCGCGTGGTGCGTGAACTCGGCCAGCACGTCGTTCCTGCTGTACGGCGGCGGCAACGACGCCGGCCGCAAGGCCACGGCCACCGCGCCGACCTACTGGCGCACCATCGAGATCGCCCGCGAGCAGGGCCTGGTGCGGTACGACATGAACGGCCTGCTCAACGACGGCATCAGCGACTTCAAGAAGAGCTTCGCCAAGCACACCGACGAGCTCGTGGGCTCGATCGACGTGTCGTTCTCGCGCTGGTACACCACCTGGAACAGCGCGCTGCCGACGGCCAAGAAGGTGGTGCGCAAGCTCCGCGGCAACGGCTGACGCCGAAGCCGGGGCACGCCCGCCGCGCCCCGGCTCCCGTAGCGCCACGGAAGTGCGCTTCTACCCAGTCATCGGGCCCGAAATCACGTCGATTCCGGGCCCGATGAC